>JBFXJV010000238.1:0-5861 GCA_050174515.1 Methylocystis sp. | reverse complement strand
CGAACAGGTTCTTGAGCAGGTGCTGCTCGCCAATCTTCTGGATAACGCCCAAAGTTGGCGAATTCTCGAGGATGGTTCGAGTCAACGCATCATAGCGCCCGAAGGCGAAAAACGCTTCAACGCGCAGGACTATTTCATGACCAATCCGAGTCTCTCTGGGCGCGGCGGGGCGTTACGCGCTACGGCTCCAAAGCGGCTAACGAAAGACGAGGAGTCGATCGAAAACGCAGCCGAATAGCTCGACTCCGCTAACGGGGCGGAGTCAGGTTCGAGTAGGAAGGCGAATGTGATGATAAGCAGGCGGAAACTGTTCATTGCGGTTGTTGCGACTGCGCTTGCCGGGCAGCTCGGATGGGCCGAGGCGGCGGATCTACGCCTCGTCGGTTCCGGAGCGAGCTTCCCCTTTCCCCTCTATTCCGCTTGGTTCAAGGACTTCAGCCGGAAGACCGCCGGCGTGACGGTCGATTACCAGGCCAAGGGCAGCGGCGCCGGGATTCAGGATTTGATCAACAAGACAGTCGACTTCGCCGCCAGCGACGCGGCGATGACGCCCGAGCAGATGAGTAAAGTGGCTGACGGCGTCGTGTTGCTGCCGATGACCGCCGGCGAAATTGTACTAGCCTACAATCTTCCCGGGCAGCCAAAAGTATTGAAGCTGCCGCGCGATGTCTATCCGGATATTTTTGCAGGTAAGATCACCAAGTGGGACGACCCACGGATCGTGGCGGCGAATCCAAACATCAAACTGCCAAATCTCCCGATCACGGTGGTTCGCCGCTCAGATTCGAGCGGCACAACGTTCGTTTTTACGAAGCACCTCTCCGCCATCAGCCCGACCTTCAAAGAACAGATCGGGTCTGGCACCACCGTCAACTGGCCGCAAAGCGACAAATTCGTCGCTGCGCCGAAAAACGACGGCGTCACCGCGACGATCAAGCAGACCCCAGGCGCGATCGGTTATATCGAATATGGTTATGCGAAGCTGACCAAGGCGGACACGGCGTTATTGCAGAACAGCGCCGGCAAATATTTCGCCGCCAGCGACGCCAGTGGCGCAGTGGCGCTCGCTAGCGCGCAGCTTCCCGCAGATTTGATCGCCTGGGTTGAGGACCCGTCGGCGCCAGAATCCTATCCGATCGTCAGCTTCACCTGGATGCTGTTCTATCAAAAGCAGGACTCGCAGAAGGCGAAATTTCTGCGGGAGCTCGTCCACTATGGACTGACCGAAGGCCAAAAAAGCGCGGACAAGATGGGTTACATCCCGCTACCCGCAAATGTCGTAGAGAAGGTGATGGCCGCCTCGTCGAAGATACAATAGCGGTAGCGCGATGGCGCCGACGGGCGTGCGAGAGCCCTCGCCGCCCGCCGAAGGCGCCGAAAGCTAGCGGAGTCGGAAAGGTCCACATGTCCGTCTTACTCGATCTGCCGAAAAACAGCCGTTCCCTCGCGCAAGCGCCATCGGTCGCCGCCTATGTTGCGGATCGAACTTTCTTCGTCGTCGCCACCATCGGCGCTTTGACGATTATCGCCCTCGTGGCCTACATTCTCTATGAGATCGGTCACCAGGCCGTTCCGGCCATCCACCAAAACGGCCTAAGATTCCTCGTTGATACGCAATGGAATGTTCAGAAGGACTCGTTTGGCATTCTGCCGCAAATTTGGGGAACGCTTTATAGTTCTTTGCTGGCGCTGTTGATCGGCGGATTTGTCGGGGTGACGATTGCAATCTTTCTCACCCAGGATTTTCTGCCGCCGCACTTAGCCGTCAGCTTTCGCACATTAATCGAAATGCTCGCCGCGATCCCAAGCGTTGTGTTCGGCCTGTGGGGCATTTTCGTCGTCATTCCCTTCGTGCGGCCCGGCGCCAATTGGCTTAATGAGCATTTCGGCTCGGTCCCTTTCTTTTCTTCTTCGCTGAGCGGACCAGGGCTGCTGCCGGCTGTGATCGTTCTCGCGATCATGATCTTGCCGACAGTGGCGGCGATCTCCCAAGACGCCATTGGGCTTGTGCCATACAAGATCAAGGAGGCCGCCTATGGCATGGGAACGACCCGTTGGGAGGCGATCCTGAAGGTGATCGTTCCGACCGCCGCAGCGGGCATTTCCAGCGCTCTCGTCCTCGGGTTTGGCCGCGCGCTTGGAGAAACCATGGCGCTGGCGATGCTGATCGGGAACTCCAACCAGATCTCGCTTTCGCTGTTCTCACCCGCCAACACGCTTGCTGCGCTGCTGGCGTCGAATTTCCCCGAAGCGGCGCAGATCGAGCGCCAAGCCCTCATGTATGCAGCCCTTGTTCTGCTGGCGATCACGCTGATCGTCAACGTGATCGGCACACTGATTTTGGTTTGGACCACGCGCAAGATGGGAAAAGCCTAATGGTCTTGCAGAGAGGGCGAACGGCTGAGTTCCAGCAGTCGACCGGTTCCGCGGTCGACTTGTCCTACAATCCATTCGAGCTGCGGGGGATGAAAAACTTGTTCCTTACGGCTGGCGCATGGCTCGTCGCCATTCTTGGCGCCATTCCGCTGTTCTCCGTCGTCTATATGCTCGTCGTCAAAGGCGGCGCGCGTCTGAACGCCGCCTTATTCACGGAACTGCCCCCCGCAGGCTTTGAGACCGGCGGCGGCATAGGAAACGCCATTCAGGGGACCGTCGTAACGGTCGCGATTGCGTCATTGATCAGCATACCGATTGGTCTGTTTGCAGCGATTTTTTTGGCCGAGGTGCGGCCCGACAGCCAAATCGCGGTTTGGGCGAGGTTCCTGTCGAAGGTTCTTACCGGCTTCCCGTCGATTCTCGCCGGCGTCTTCGTTTACGCCGCCGTGGTCTTGCTGATGGGCTCTTATTCGGCGCTCGCCGGCGGCGTCGCTCTTGCGGTGCTAATGCTGCCGACCGTCACCCTGACCGCCGAAGGCGCGATGCGAATGGTGCCGCAAAAGATGAAAGACGCCGCGATCGGCATGGGTTGCACGAACGCGCAAGTTGTGTGGAGCGTTACGCTCCCAACAGCGCTGCCAAGCATCGTGACAGGCGTTATTCTTGCCGTCGCGCGCGTCGCTGGCGAGTCAGCGCCGCTGCTTTTTACCGCGCTCTTCAGCAACTATTGGCTGCGCAGCGTCACAGAGCCGACAGCGTCGCTCTCCATCCTGATCTACAACTTCTCGAGCATGCCCTTCGAAAACCAGATCGAGCTCGCATGGGCGGCATCGCTGGTACTGGTGATCATCATTCTGGGCTTCAACATTCT
The DNA here is from genome assembly GCA_050174515.1 of Methylocystis sp. GTDB lineage: Bacteria > Pseudomonadota > Alphaproteobacteria > Rhizobiales > Beijerinckiaceae > Methylocystis. The sequence goes on along the minus strand of JBFXJV010000238.1, from coordinate 2,614 downwards.
CAGCCGGTTCATCGGCCGTCCGCAGGTCTAAGGAGCTTATCATGTCATACGCCGAAGCGATCACAGCCCCGACGGTCAAGCCGGCGCCAACGGATATCGTCATTGATTGCGACGTGAAGAAGATCATGTACGGCGCCTTTCTCGCCGTGCGAGACAGCTATGTGCCGATCGAGAAGGGGAAGATCACCGGCTTCATCGGGCCTTCGGGCTGCGGCAAAAGCACCGTGCTGCGCAGCTTGAACCGGATGAACGATTTGATCAAAGGCTTCAAGCTCGAAGGCGCGGTGCATTTTCTCGGGCACAATGTTTACGCCAACAAAATCGATCCCGTGGTCGTTCGACGACACATCGGCATGGTGTTTCAGCAACCCAATCCATTTTCCATGAGCATCTTCGACAATGTCGCCTTCGGCCTGAGGCTCAATCGCTTCAAGGGCGATATCAAGGAGAAGGTGGCGCAGTCGCTGCGCCGCGCCGCGCTTTGGGACGAAGTGAAGGATAAATTGAAAGAGAGTGGGCTGTCGCTGTCTGGAGGCCAGCAACAACGCCTCTGCATCGCCCGCGCCATCGCGCCAGAGCCGAGCGTCTTGCTGATGGACGAGCCTTGTTCGGCGCTTGATCCGATTGCGACGAGGCGCATCGAAGAGTTGATGCTGGAGCTCAAGGAAGACTACACGATCGCACTCGTGACGCACAACATGCAGCAGGCGCGTCGTGTCGCGGATAAAACAGCCTTCTTCTCAGTGGACATCTCAAAGGGCGGGCGAACCGGCTATCTCGTCGAAATGGGCGACACCGACCAGATCTTCGAGGCGCCTCAAGCCCAACTCACCAAAGAATATATCCGCGGCGAGTTCAGCTGATTCACTTCGGGACGGTCATTGATGTCTGCTTGGCGTATCCTTTCCAACAAAATCGCGGCGCTGGCGTTCGGCATCCTGCTCGCTAGCGCCCTCCATGCCGGCGAGAGTGTTCTGGCGTCTTCGCCGGCATCCGCCATAGAGCTTCACGGCGCGGGGGCGACGTTCCCCGCGCCGCTCTATCTGGCGTGGATCGAACGCTTTCAGAAGGACCATCCTGCCGTCACCATACGTTACGAGCCGGTCGGGTCGGGCGAAGGCTTGGCGCGCTTCGGTTCAGGAGTGGTCGACTTTGCCGGCAGCGACGTGCCTGTGTCCGCCGCCGGCGCAGGAAGATTCGAACGCATTGGCGCCCAGTTTCCATCGACCGCTGGGATGATCGTGCTGGCCTATAACCTCCCGGGGATAACTGGCGCGCTTAGACTGCCTCGCAGCGTTTACACTGACATTTTCCTTGGAAAAATCCGTCGTTGGGACGATCCGAGAATTGCCGCGGCGAACCCCGAAGTTCAATTGCCGGCGACCAACATCGCAGTGATCGGGCGTCTGGATTCGAGCGGCACAACCTTCGCATTTACGAGCCACCTCGCCGCGGCGAATCCTGCTTGGTCCGAAAACGGGCCAGGCGTCGGCAAGATCGTGTCTTGGCCGAACGTCGCGATGCTCGCGCGGGGCAATGAGGGCGTGGCGTCGCGCATCAAGATCAGCGAAGGCGCCATCGGCTACGTTGAATACGGCTTTGCCCGGCGTCTGGGGCTGCCGATGGCGGCTCTTGAAAACAAAGATGGCAAGTTCATTGCGCCAACGCCGGAAGCCGGGGTGGCGGCGATAAGCGGAACCGCGCAATTTAGTATCGATAGTCTCGCGACCTCGGTCGTCGATCCGACGGACCCAGCGGCCTATCCGATCGTCACCTACAGCTGGCTGATGATTCTTCGAACCTATCCCGAAGATCAGGGACGGGCGATGCGCGCATTTCTGAATTTCGTGCTTGGCGAAGGGCAGAGCATGTCTTCCGATATCGGCTATATTCCGCTACCGGCCGCCGTCGCCGATCTCGGCAAAGCTGTCGTAGCGAGCACGTTGGCGGAAGAGGTTGGCGCAGCGGCGCCATCCTCCACGGATACAAAGAGTTCAGAGGCAACGACAGCAGCGCCGTCTGCGACGACAAAGGATTTAAGGGAAACGACAAGGAAGCCTGAAACGGCGGAGGCTTCGCCCGCCGAGTCTGCGCCCCAGGCGCCGTCTTCAACGCGCTCCGAGACGTACACGGTTGCGCGCGGAGACACGTTTAAAAGCATCGCGGTAAAGCTGTATCGAGACTCCGCGCGCTGGCGCGACATCGTCGCGGCAAACCCAAAACTCAATCCGCGCCGACGCCTGCGCGCCGGCCAGATTCTCAAACTGCCCGAACCTGTTGAAGCAACGGGTCACTCGCTCTAACCTGCGGGTCCGTCGTGAGCGGCATAAATCTGACTGCGATTTCAGCTGCTTTCAGAGAGCTGCAACGAGTCTTCCCGGACGTTAATGAGCGACTCTTCGACCATAGGGACCCGTTGGACGACGACGTTATAGAAAATATGCGCGAAGGCTACGCGCTCGTCGACCGTCTCGTGTCGGAAGGCGTCGACATATTCGCGATGGGGCATTTGAGCTATTGGTTGCACCTCAACGCTGTCGTTCTATGCGGTAAGGACGACAACGCGATAGTGCGACATCACCGGCTTCTCGAAGCAACTGAAACGCGGTTTTAC
>JBFXJV010000237.1:0-5874 GCA_050174515.1 Methylocystis sp. | reverse complement strand
TAAACGTCCTTTCCTCAACCTGACCGTTTTGACTCAAGAACGCTGACGCCGGAGCCGAGGAGTCGATCGACCACGCCTTTTAAATCTTGCGCGACCAGCGTCGGCGGCTTGGTCAGGCGCGTCTCCTGGCCGGAGCAATATTTTCATCCGGATGCACCACCAGAAACGGCGCGAGGTGACGGTCGGCCAAATAATCGCGCGCGATCGCTGCGGGCCTATAAATATCTCTCGGTTCGACGCGCAATCCGAACGAAGCAAGGTCATTGACGATGCGCGAGAGCGGGCGACGCGTCGTGTTGGTGACGAATTTCAGTGGAAGACCAGCCGCCCGAATCTGCGAGACCGCCTCCAGCGAGCCCGGCAAGAGCGTCTCGCCGACATATACGACCCCGTCTAAATCGAGCAGTATACCCTTGACGGCTCGGACGCAGCTTCGCGTCGAAGAACATGCGCGAGGCCATTCAGATCCAACTCAGCCGCGCGCCCGGATTTTGCGCCCGTCCTTTGTTGCCGACGGACGGCGAAGAGGTCGCCAGCGTGAGAGATAAGCACGGCGGCGCCGAGCACCGCCGCCTCACCAGAATCGCGAACCAACATTCAAGGCAAGCGGTTTTCGACCACGTTCGCGCGCTCTGGAGCGAAGGCAGATATGTCCGTGAGATCGTGCGACAAACGGGGTTCGATCGCCGCACGATCGCCAAATGGATTCGAGCAAATACGCTTCCCGAACGGAGCGCTTCGGCGCCTAAGACGACGTCGCCGCGACATTTCGAAGATTATCTATCACGTCGCTGGTCAGAAGGTTGCGTGCGCGGCCGTCGCCTTTTCCAGGAAATCAAAGCGCGCGGTTACACCGGAAGTTTTTCAAACCTTGAGCGACTTTTGGCGAAATGGCGCAATCAAAAAACAAGACGGTGAATTTGAAGGCCACGACGGCTGTTCCGAATCCACGACCTGTCGATCCCGCGACGGGACGTTCGATATCGCCAATCGTGGCTGCGGCGCTGTGCATCAAGCCGCGGGGAATGCTGACCGCCAATCAAGCTGCGAAAGTCGATGCGCTGAAAAAGGATTGGCCAGAATTCGCCAACATGCGTCGACTCGCCATGCGATTTAGAGGCATGCTCAAAAGCAAGAGCGTCGGTAAACTCGGCTCGTGGCTGAAAGACGCTCAGAAGTCAGGCTTGTATGCGATGCAACGTTTCGCGCGCACGGCGCAAAGAGACATCGACGCGGTGAGAAATGCGATCACTGAGCCTTGGAGCAACGGCCAGACGGAAGGACAGATCAATCGATTGAAAGCGCTAAAACGAACGATGTATGGTCGAGCTGGACCAGAACTCCTCCGGGCGCGCCTGCTTCCTGCGTAGTGACTGCCGCAACAGGAAGTGAGGAAGACCCATTTAGATGTCTGAGCTCGAAAACGCGCGCCGAAAGTCTCAAATATGATGTCAACGCGCGGCGCGAACACGGATATTCTAACCAAAGGATGTATCCTGACACTTCCTCCCTGACTTGGCCGCTGGACAACCAGCGGCCTTTTTTTCAACCGAACCAGCGCGACACCCGATCGGGGCATGACGTGGCGATTTGCTGTCAAACAAACCGTCCAAAACTCTCTTCCCCAGCCTGGGCGGGCAGAGAGCTTTTGCCGGCATCCTTATATATGATAATATCCTTTATCCTATATTGGGAGGAGAGCCCTATGGCCTATGGCAAGCTTAGTGAGAACGAGTTCAAAATCGCGATTGCACAGACCAAGGAGGCCATCCAGCGAAGCCACGACCTCCTAAAGACGGTTGCTGAAAAACCGAGGACCAAAGGGCTCGAGCTGGTTGCGGCGTCGACGCCGCTTCTCATCGAGAAGCTGGAGCAGGATTTGGCGAAGCTCGAAAAGGCGCTGGCGAAGAAATCGACGGCATGAATCAACTCGTCCCCGTCAGCGCTCAGGTTCCCGCGCTTGTCCGCTCCGCCGGCGAGCGGGCGCAGACGCGCTTTTGGGAATTCTTCGTCGCCAACATCCGCAACCCGCACACGCGCCGCGCCTATGGCCGCGCGGTCTCGGAGTTCCTCGCCTGGTGTGAGCGCCAGGGCGTCGCCTCGATCGCCGACGTGCAGCCTTTGCACATCGGCGCTTATGTCGAGACGCTGACCCGCAGCCACAGTGCGCCGACCGCCAAGCAGCGCCTTGCCGCCATTCGCATGCTGTTCGACTGGCTGGTGACGGGTCAGATCGTGCCGACGAATCCCGCCGCCAGCGTGCGCGGCCCCAGGCACGTCGTCAAAATCGGCAAGACGGCGGTGCTCGATCCTGCCGAGGCGCGGGCGCTCATCGACAGCATCGACGTATCGACGCCTGTCGGTTTGCGCGACCGGGCGCTGATTGGACTGATGGTCTATTCGTTCGCGCGCGTCGGCGCGGCGCTCGCCATGAGGGTCGAAGACGTTTACGTGCAGAACCGCCGGCTTTGGGCGCGGCTGCACGAGAAGGGCGGCAAGCGCCACGAAATGCCCTGCCACCACAATCTCGAAGCCTATCTGCACGCCTATATCGATGGCTGCGGACTCGCCGGCGATTCGAAGGGGCATCTGTTCCGCACGATCGGCCGCGGCACGGGTGCGCTGACGTTGACTCCCCTGCCCCAGGCGAACGCCTATGCGATGATCCGGCGGCGCGCATTGGCGGCCGGCATCGCCACCAAGATCGGCAATCACAGCTTCCGCGCCACGGGGATCACCGCCTATCTCAAGAATGGCGGCACGCTCGAAAAGGCCGCCAGCATGGCCAACCACGCCTCGACGCGCACGACGCAGCTCTATGACCGGCGGCGCGACGAGATGAGCCTCGACGAGGTGGAGCGCGTAGTGATTTGAGCCTATATCCTCAAGCTGATTGAGCATTTCATATCAACAAAAGGATTCTGAAAAATGTCTGGTCAAGAACGCATTGCGTTGTTTATCGACGGAGCCAATCTCTATCAGGCCACCAAGGCGCAGGGTTTCGATATCGACTACAGGAAGCTGCTGTGCGAATTCGAGCAGCGAGGTCGCCTTGTCCGCGCATTTTATTACACGGCGGTGATCGAAGATGAGGAATTTTCGTCGATCCGGTCGCTGATCGATTGGCTCGACTACAACGGCTATGCGGTCGTCACTAAACCAGCCAAAGCATTTGTGGACGCCATGGGCCACCGCAAGATCAAGGGCAACATGGACGTCGAACTCGCGGTCGACGCCATGGGGATGGCGGACCACATTGATCACATGTGGCTGTTCTCTGGAGAGGGCGATTTTTGCGCGCTCGTCGCGGCGGTCCAGCGCAAGGGGGTGCGGGTCTCGGTGGTTTCTACGATCACAACGCGGCCGTCAATGGTAGCCGACGAGCTGAGACGTCAGGCAGACGAAGTCATCGATCTTGCCGATCTTGCCGACAGGATCGGTCGCGATCCAAATGAGCGCGCGGAATGAATTCAGCGCTCGCAGGAACGATCCTTGATCGCGGCGCCGGCGCGGACCCGTCAGGATGCCGAGAAAGAAGACTAACCCGCAACGCCGACGGTTGAGACGGGAGCATAACAAGGGCATTTGAGCATAGAATATCGGACATATCTCTCGACAAGCGCAACTGCTTGAACGGCAACAATCAAGGAAGCTTCTTAAAGTCTTGACTTCCGTACAAATACGGCATCAGGCCAAGATAAACAGGCCTAGCGCTTCCCGTACTTCCTCGAGGGTTTGCTCCGTCACGATTCGTGACGTCTGTGTCCCTTGCCGGAGGACGTCAATCACATCGTCCGGACGTCGGGACAGTTCAGCTCGCCGCTCGCGAATAGGCGCGATCAAAGTCTCAAGCGCTTGCTCCAACCTCTGCTTAAGAGCGATATCGCCCAAGCCACCATGTCGGTAGCTCGCCTTCAAATCGGCCACGGCGTCTACGTCTGGGTCGAAAGCATCGAGGTAGGTGAAAACGACGTTGCCCTCGACTTTACCAGGGTCAGATATGCGTAGATGGCCTGGGTCAGTATACATTCGGCGCACCGCGGTGCCGATCTCGTCGCGGGAAGCCGAAAGGTAAATGGCATTGCCTTGCGACTTACTCATCTTTCCTTCGCCATCAATGCTCGGCAGGCGGCCAATCTTGGGCACCACCGCCTTTGCCTCAGGCAAGACCTCGCGAGCGGCCTGCCTGTTGATACGCCGTACGATTTCGTTGGTTTGTTCAATAATCGGGACTTGGTCGTCGCCCACGGGCACAACAGTGGCCTTAAATGCCGTGATGTCGGCAGCTTGCGCGACGGGATAACACAGGAATCCGGCCGGGATCTCGCGGCCAAAACCACGCGTTCGAATTTCATCCTTGATCGTCGGATTCCGTTCCAAACGGGCAACGGTGACGTAATTCAAATAAAATAGCGTCAACTCATTCAATGCGGAGAGCGAAGATTGCAGGCAGATGGTCGTGTAGGCAGGATCAACGCCAACGGCGAGGTAGTCGAGGCACACCTCGATAACGTTACGCCGAATCCGGTCGGGATTGTCGGCGTTGTCTGTGAGCCCTTGCGCGTCAGCTATCAGCACAAACTGCCGGTGGCTTCGTTGCATCGCGACGCGATTTTTGAGAGTGCCGACATAGTGACCTAGATGCAGAGGCCCGGTCGGACGGTCGCCGGTCAGGATGATTGGGGCAAAGTTTTCGCAATGAGGCATGGCGGTCTCGTCTTGATTAGAGCCGCCAGTGCGAAGTGGGGTTTTGGTGACAACCGAGCCCGCCTCAACCGGCGGCTTGGTTCGTCTTTGAACAAACGTTCCCTGCCGCTCCTAGAAGGAGCGCCACCACTTCAGGGAAGTCGTCGGAGCGCTTGTCATGATCCGTAAGGTAACATTTGCGTCCAACAACTGCAACGAAGTTGGACGCTCCTAAGAACCTCGCCAAATCGGCGCATTTCTGATTCTCTGGCCGTGAGAGGATCGGAGGCGGATGGATGCGTGGGCAGCCGGGCTTTTCCGACTTAGACGAGCGGCTGAAACGGCTGAGCGGGCTCGGGGATCATCTGGAAGCGTTCGCGGCGGCGGTCGATTTCGAGATGTTCCGCGCTGATCTCGTCGCAGCACTTGGCTATTCCGATGGCGCGCAGGGCGGACACCCGCCGTTCGACGTCGTCATGATGTTCAAGGTCCTCGTCATCCAGGCGATGGACAATCTCTCCGACGAGCGCGCCGAGTTTCTCATCAACGACCGCATGTCCTTCATGCGCTTCCTCGGCCTGTCGCTCGCCGACCGGGTTCCGGACGCGCGGACGATCTGGCTGTTCCGCGAGAAGCTCACAAAGGCGGGAGCGATTGAGCGGCTCTTTGCCCGCTTCGACGCGGCGCTGCGCGCCTCGGGCTATATCGCCATGTCTGGCCAGATCGTCGACGCGACCCTCGTCTCCGCACCGAAGCAGCGAAACACTGAGGACGAGAAGAAGGTGATCAAGGAGGGCAGCATTCCGGACGGCTGGGCCGCGAAACTGCGGCAGAAGGATCGCGACGCGTGCTGGACCGTGAAGTTCAGCAAGGCGAAGGAGCGGCCAGACGGAACGAAGCTGCCGGTCGAAATCGCCATCCCGACCTTCGCCTATATCACCGACGCCGCCGCTTACGAAGGCGTGCGGCTACGCGAGGGCCTGCTCGACAAGACCAATACGGCGGCGTCCGTCTGGGCGGACACGCGCATCGACCGGTTGGCGCGATCGACCTTCGAGCTTTTTGCTATCGTGAAAAGGATCGTTGACGCGGCGGACAATTCCTCAGCCTCGCCGAGCCGTGGGCGGACACATCGACCAGCACGGGGCGGCTTATGGTTGCCGTGCTTGGCGGGCTGGTGGACGTCGA
>JBFXJV010000236.1:0-5910 GCA_050174515.1 Methylocystis sp. | reverse complement strand
ATGGCGACAGGCGCGCTCGCGAGGACGACACTGCACAATGTTGCGGCGATAAGCGCATTCATCATGACGTTCTCCTTCCAGATCACGGAAATCATTGAACTTCCGGCTATGCTGGACTACCTCGCAAATCCTATGCCTGATTTGGCGAACCGGCAATACCGCAGAGCAAGGCCGCTGCGTCCCAATGTCGCTTCTTGACCCTCCTGTGACATTCTCGGCACAGCAGAGTGACGCCGGCGCCAAAAAATTCATCCAAGCAGACGACGTTTGGCGGATTTGCGCCTGCACTTCTTCTCGAAAACCGCAACGATCTCGACATGCGCCGCATAGCGGAACTGATCGAGCGGCGCGATTTCGGCAATGACGTACCCGCCTTTGAGCAAAATAGCGGCGTCGCGGGCGAAACTTTGTGCATGGCAGGAGACGGCGGCGACGATCGGAATTTCCGATCGCGCGATTTCAACCGCCTGGGCGGCGGCGCCGGCGCGCGGCGGATCGAAGACGATGGCGTCGAACTCATTGAGTTCGCAGGCGTTCAACGGCCTGGCGTAGAGATCGCGGTCGATCCCTTCGAGCGCGCGCAGGCTCTGTGTCGTCTTCGCGGCGGCGCGCATCGCGGCGATCGCGGGGCCGTCGAAATCATAGGCTTTGACCTTGGCGCGTTGCGCCAGCCGAAGCGCGAAAGCGCCGACGCCGCAGAAGAGGTCGGCGACGACTCGCGCCTTCGCGGCCGCTTTGCAGACCCGCGCCGCGATCTCCTCTTCGCCGCGCTGCGTCGCCTGAAGGAAGCCGCCGGCGGGAAGCGTCAGCACCGCTTCGCCGATTTGGATTTCCGGCGGGCGACGCAGCGCGATGAGCGTGCCATGATTGGTCAAGCGGGCAAGATCATGTGCGTCGGTCACGGCGATCAGCGCATCGATTTCCGCTTCAGAGAGCGGACCGGCGCCGCGCAACTCGATATCGAGGCCGCCGAGCGTCGCCGTGACGGCGATGTCGAGCGGCTTGCCGCGTGGCGCGAGCGCTGCGGCGATGGCGCGCGCAGCGGTCAGCGCGCCGTCAAGCTCGGGCGCAAGCAAGGGGCAGGAGTCGATCTCGACGATGCGATGTGAACGCGCCGCCATGAAGCCGACGCGCGCCTGTCCGGAGTCGAATCGCGCGTGGAACGTCACGCGACGCCGGCCGGCGCCATGCGCGTCGATGAGCGGCGCAACGTCGCACTTAAGTCCCGCATTCAAGAGAGCCGTTTCGACAAGGCCGCGCTTCCACTCGGCATAGGCGTCGGCGTGAAGCGCCTGCACGGCGCAGCCGCCGCAATCTGTGAAGTGCGGACAGACCGGCGCGATGCGTTGCGGCGACGCTTCGACGATATCGACGAGTTGCGCGTGGTCTCCGTCGACATGCGCGGTCACGGTCTCGCCGGCAAGGGCATAGGGCACGAACACGCGCTTCTCATGCAGCAGCGCGACGCCCTCGCCGCGAGAGCCGAGGCGTTCGATGACGAGGCGCTGCGGGCTAATCACCAAAGCCCCTCACCTCACCTCTCCCCGACCCAAAGTCGGCTGTAGCCGACTTTGGTTTTCGATGCGCAAGTCGGAAACTTCCGACTTGCGTCGGGGAGAGGGAACGGCAGGCGTACCGCGAAAAAATCGCGCGCTGGCGCTGTCGCGAAGGCGTTGCGCCATTATCCCTTCTCCCCGCTTGCGGGGAGAAGTGAGATGAGGGGCTTGGGGATTGGCGCGGCTTTCAATCATTGGCGCCATGAATCAAGAATTCCTTATTTCCGTCGCCGCCTTCGATCGGCGAGGGAGTGACGCCGCGAACTTGCCAGCCGAGCGCTTCGACTTCTCTCTCTATGCTGACGCAGACCTGCGCGTGAATTTTTTGGTCGCGCACGACGCCTTTCTTCACGGCCGCCCGGCCCGCCTCGAATTGCGGCTTGATCAGCGCGATCAAGTCGGCGCGCGGCGCTGCGCGCGAAAGCACGGGCGCCAGCAGCGCGGCAAGCGAAATGAAGCTCGCGTCGATCACGATCAGGCTCGGCGGCTCGGTAAGATGCTCGACCGTCAGCTTGCGCGCGTCCTGGCGTTCGAGCGAGGTCACGCGCGGATCGGCGCGCAGCCTTTCGTGCAATTGTCCATGTCCAACATCGACGGCGACGACATGCCGCGCGCCGCGCGTCAGCAGGACGTCGGTGAAGCCGCCAGTCGAGGCGCCGACGTCCAGACAGAAGCGCGATTGAGGATCGACGCCGAAATGATCGAGCGCATGCGCAAGCTTGACGCCGCCGCGCGAGACCCATGGATGGGGTGGGCAGGCGACGATATCGGCGTCGGCCGCGATCGGCTCGGAGGGCTTCTTGACGATGCGGCCGTCGACGCTGACAAGGCCGGCCTCGATCGCCTCGCGCGCCTTGGCGCGGCTCTCGAAAAACCCCCGCGCGTGGAGCGTCGTATCGGCGCGGCTCGCGCCCATCGTCATTCTCCCGTCTGCAGCAGCGTGCCGGCGCGCCGCGCGCTTTGCAGCAGCCGGCCAAATCCGGCCGACGCCGCCGCGAACAGAAACACGTCGATCGCCAATCCCTGCGCGAGCAGGTCCCAGCGGATCACATGTTCGATCAATACGCCGCGCAGACCTTCGAACACATAGGTCGGCGGCAGCATCCACGAGAACGGCTGCAACCAAGTCGGCAGCGTGGTCACCGGATAATAGACGGCGCCGAGCGGCTGCACGAAGAACATCAGCGACCAGACGAGATTTTCCGCGCCCAGCCCAAAGCGCAACAGAATGCCGGAGACGAAGAGTCCGATGCTCCAGGCGAAGAACATCAGCACGATAAAGAAAGCCGCGAAAGCGATCCCGAGCGCCCACAGATTGAAGCCGAAGAACAGGATCGCCATGAGCGTCACCGGCAGCACGCCGACGGTCAGTCGAACGAGACTCATGGCGACGAGCGCGCTCACAAATTCCGCCGGCCGCAGCGGACTCATCAAAATGTTCGGCAGATTGCGCGACCACATTTCTTCGATGAAGGAGAAGCAGAAGCCCTGCTGCCCGCGCAGCAGAATGTCCCACAAGAGAATGGCGCCGATCAGCGTGCCGGCGGCCTGCGCCGCGCCGCCCGGCGCAGCGAGCGCGCCGGCGCGCACCAGATAGGTCTGCAGAAAGCCCCAGGTCAGAAGCTGAACCGTCGGCCAATAGATCATGTCGAGCACGCGCGTGCGGGAGGCGCGCAGAAGATAGGCATAGCGCAGCACCATCGCGCCGACGCGTTTGAACGAAAAATTCATGCCGCCGCTCCGCTGACACGGCCGCGGGCGACGTCGAGAAACACTTCTTCAAGCGTGTCGCGGCCATAGCGCGCCAGGAGATTTGCCGGCGAATCGTCGTCGACGAGGATTCCGTCCTTCAGCATCAGCACGCGGTCGCACAGACGCTCGACCTCGTTCATATTGTGCGAGGCGAGCAGGATCGCGCAATTATGCGTCTTCCGATGCGCCTCCAGTCGCGCGCGCACCCAGTCGGCGGTATCGGGATCGAGCGACGCGGTCGGTTCGTCGAGCAGCAGGAGCTGCGGGTCGTTGATCAATGCCTTGGCGATCGCGACGCGCGTCTTCTGGCCTGCTGAAAGGCGGCCGGTCTGGCGGTCGAGAAAGTCGCCGAGCGCGAGATCTTCGGCGAGCCGTTCAATCTTCGCGTCGAGATCGTCAACATTATAGAGCATGCCGAAGACGCGCAGATTCTGCCGCACGGTGAGGCGATGCGGCATGTCGACATAGGGGCTTTCGAAATTCATCCGGCCGAGCGCGCGGTAGCGCTCGCGCGACATGTCGCAGCCAAAGACATGGATCGAGCCTTGCGTCGGCTCGATCAAACCCATCACCATGCCGATCGTCGTGGTCTTGCCGGCGCCATTGCCGCCGAGCAATCCGGTGACGGAGCCAGCCTCAAGCGAGAAATCGAGCGGCCCGACGACTCTGCGATTGTCGTAATCTTTCGAAAGGCCGGCGACGGCGAGCGTCGGCCCTGAGGCGAGAGCGGTTTGAAGCATGGAGGTTATTAAGCCCGCCGCGGCCAGCCTCGCAAGGGCGTTACTTCTGGCACGCAGGACAATAGAAGGTCGAGCGGCCGGATTGCACGACGCGCGCGATCGTTCCCTTGCAGCCCGGCGTCAGGCAGGCGGCGCCTTCGCGGTCGTAGACTCGGAAACTGTGCTGGAAATAGCCGAGCGAGCCGTCGGTCTGGCGATGGTCGCGCAAGGACGAGCCGCCCGCCTTCAGCGCGTCGCTTAAGACATCCTTGATCGCCTGCGGCAGCCGCGCCAGCGCCGCTTTCGGCCTGCCGCCCGCCATGACGAGGGAGCCCGCTGCGCGCAACGGCGAGATGCGCGCGCGATGCGCCGCCTCGCAGACATAGATATTGCCGAGTCCGGCGATCAGACGCTGGTCGAGGAGAAGCGCCTTGACCGGCGCCGCGCGTCCCTGAAAGGCGCCCGCAAGGAAGGCGGCGTCCAGCGCGTCGCTCAAAGGCTCGACGCCGAGGCCGCAAAAACGCTTGTCCGCGCCGATCTCGTTGGTCGCGACCAGCAGCATGCAGCCGAAGCGGCGCGGATCGTTGTAGACGACGCGCTTCCCGTGATCGAGATGGAAGACGACATGGTCATGCGCGGCGCTCTTGCCGGTGGGGCGGGGTTGGTCGCCCGGCGTCTCATCGTCGATTCGGAGGGAGCCGCTCATGCCGAGATGCATGATCAGCGAATAGTCATCGTCGAGATCGGCGATGAGATATTTGGCGCGGCGGCGAAGGTCGAGAACCTGCCTGCCCTGAAGTCGCGCGGCGAAGCGCTCGGGAAAGGGAAGGCGCAGATCTTCGCGGCGGAGCTCGACGCGCGCGATCGTCGCGCCGACGAGCGCCGGGGCCAGTCCCCGCCGGACGGTTTCGACCTCGGGCAGTTCGGGCATAGATAGTGTTAATCCCGTCAAAAAGGGCCGGCGCGCCGGGGCGGCGCGGGCGTAGCCACCGGCTCGGCGACAGGCTATACCGTCCCCTTCCTTCCTCGTCACCCGAGCGCCTGATGATTGATCGAAGTTCCGAGCGAGAGGGCTCGACCCATTTCGGCTATTCCGAAGTCCCCTTGAGCGAGAAACAAGGCCTCGTCGACGACGTCTTTCACAAGGTCGCGCGGCGCTACGACATCATGAACGATCTGATGTCGGGCGGCATGCACCGGCTGTGGAAGGACAGTTTCGCCGGCAAGGTCAATGCGCGCGGGCGCAGGGACTTTCGTCACCTCGACGTCGCCGGCGGCACTGGCGACATCGCCTTTCGCATCGCCGCCGCGGCCGCGCATGACTCCGAAATCGTCGTGCTCGACATCAATGGAGAGATGCTCGAAGTCGGCAAGGACCGGGCGAAGGAGCGCGGCCTTTCGGGCGTCGAATTCGTGCAGGCCAATGCCGAATCGCTGCCCTTTCCCGACGCGCATTTCGACAGCTACACGATCGCCTTCGGCATCCGCAACGTGCCGCGCATCGAGGTTGCGCTTGCTGAAGCCTATCGCGTTCTGAAGCCGGGCGGCCGATTCCTCTGCCTTGAGTTTTCGCATGTCGCCGTCCCGGGACTCGACAAGCTTTATGAGGCCTATTCGTTCAATGTCATTCCGACGATCGGCAAATTCGTCGCCGGAGATTCCGAGCCCTACCGCTATCTCGTCGAGTCGATCCGCAAATTTCCCAGCGCCGAGGAATTCGAACGCATGATCCGTAAAGCGGGCTTTCGCCGCACCGGCTATGAGCGGCTGACCGGCGGCGTGGTGGCGATCCACTCCGGCTGGAAGAGCTGATCTTAAAAGAGCGGCGGCATCCGTGAAACCTGGCGTCAGTCATATCTACCGTCAGGCGCGCGCCGGCTACA
>JBFXJV010000235.1:0-5961 GCA_050174515.1 Methylocystis sp. | reverse complement strand
CGTCCATTCGCGCCACAACGCAGGTCATCGATACGCAGACGCAGAATGAGCGAGGCGAGCTCGAAATAAGACCGACCGCGGACTAGCTCGAAGAGATGAAACGCGCGCCCGCGATGAAGTTCGCGGTCTTTCGGAGTCCGTTTAAAAAGCCGATCGCCGGCTCTTCTCCGGACTTGCTGCCCGTGTTGCAGTCCCTCATTGAAATAAACCCCGGCCATGTGCATTTCGTTCAACCGGGCGATCCCAGCACCGTGCGAAGCGGCCTCATGGATCCCCGAAGAACGCCTTTCGGTCGGCTTCATATAGCTGTCTACGGACAAAAATTTCGCTGGAGCGACGTGATTGTCGCTGCGCTGGACGTGACGCGCTGGCTGATCCCTTACCTGACCGTAGCCGTCATGGTGTCGGCTCCAGTGACTTGGGTCGCCGCGCATTGGGGTCTCAATCCGCTGAAGCGAGTCGCGTCGCAAGCCTCCCGTATCGACATGAACTCCCTTCATCAGCGTCTCGACGCAACTCATGTGTCGACCGAAGTTTATCCGCTTGTAGAAGCGGTGAACGGCGCTTTAGCGCGGCTCGACGAGGGCGTCGCGCAACAGCGTCGTTTCACCGCCAACGCCGCGCATGAATTGCGTACGCCGGTCGCGATTCTCACCGCGCGCATCGATGCGCCAAAGGAGCCCTCATTTCTAACTGATCTCGAATGCGATGCGCGGCGCATACACGCTATTGTCGAGCAGATGCTTTCGACCGCTCGGTTGAACGAACACCGAGCAGATGTGCAAGAACGAGTCGATCTCATGGAAGTCGCTCGCTCCACGGTTGCAGACAGCGCGCTGCTGGCGATCAAGCGCAGGCGACAGATAAACCTCGAGGGTCCGGAAGCGGCGGTATATGCGCGAGGGAATCAATTCGCTCTCGAATCCGTCTTACGAAATTTGATCGACAACGCGCTACGCACAGAACCTGAAGGTGGAACGGTGATCGTCCGTGTTGCTCCTGAAGCCACCGTCGAAGTCTTGGACCATGGCGAAGGCGTAGCGGAACCCGATCGCGAAGCCATTTTTGAAGCATTCTGGCGCAAGTGTGAGACAACGCCCGGGACGGGCCTTGGCCTCGCCATCGCGCGGCAGCTGATGGAGCTGCAGGGCGGACGCATCTGGGTCGAAGAGACGCCCGGCGGAGGAGCGACATTCAAGCTAGCGTTCCTAAGGGCAATTTCGAATTGATGCAGCGAGGTTAGCGGCAGGGCGGCGCAATTGATCAATTTGCTCGCCGAGTTTATGAAATTTGGCCTCCACTCGCAGCGCTAGCAGCCGACCGGGCCTGCAGGGGGTGAGCGATGTTGTAGAACTGACCGGGACGTTATAGGAGCGCGGCGAAACCGTGTTGGCCGTCTGCGTCGATCGTGGCGCGCCATTAAAATCGATAGCCTATCGAGGCCACGCCCGAGAAAGCGCATTAATATGATGCCAGTCATTCCCAACTGAAGTTCGTTTCATTGTAATCTCCCGCTTTGGTTGAGAGCGGGAGCGCCGTTGCGCCCGATGCGACGGGTCCTCCGATCGCTCTGTTTATGCGTCAATACAATTGACAGGGCGCCATCCGAATAAATAACCATTAAATAGCGTTTTTCGATCATCATTCATTCTATCGATCAATGCGCCGCGTGCTCAGTTGGCCGCCAGCTTGGAATGGAGTCAGAATGACGAATGTGTGTCGCTCTCTTGCAGACCAAGTGCGCCGTAAATTCTCTTCAAGTCAAATTTTCCTGCGCCATATCGCCGTGCTTGCCTTATTCTGCCAATCGTCCGCTTCAATCGGGACGGAAATTCAAGTTCCGAGCCAGCCAAACTCCGAGCCAAGCGACGCAACCGCGATATTGCTGACTGCTCGCAGAGTATTTGATGGCGTCGATTTCCGATCGGACCAATCGGTTCTCATAAAAGGCGCCGCCATCGTCGAACTCGGTCCCCGGGAACGGCTGAAAGATAGAGCAACAGAAGTCATAGACCTTGGCGATGCAACGATCCTACCAGGCTTTATCGAGCTTCATGCGCATATCGCGATACACAGGATACCGGATGACGTCGTTTTGAAACATGGCGTCACGACGCTTAGGGAGGTTGGAGGTCCTCTGTTGCGCGCTTCCGGCGGCATCGGAAAACTGCGTCACTTAACGTCCGGGCCGATCATTACGGTACAAGGCGGCTATCCCATATCGATTTTTGGCAAAGGTTACGTCGCCGAGGCGGTGCAGTCGGTTGAGGAGGCAAGAGCTCTTGTGCGACGGCTGGTTCAAGGGGGCGCCGCGGTTATCAAGATTGCGCTTGAGCCCGGCGGCGAACCCGGCGCGCCGTGGAGCCAACAACATCCAGGGATTGTTCCGCCTCCTTGGGCGATGGCGAAGGTAGAGCTCGTGTCCACGATCGTAGCGGAGGCTCACAGACTAGGAAAAATTGTAACCGCTCATATCGGCGAAAGCAGGGGCGCTTCGATCGCCTTGGACGCCGGCGTCGATGAGTGGGCGCATGTTCCCTGTTCCAAACTGGATGATCGCCTGATTGAGCGTGCGGCGCTGCAGAAAGTGAAGGTCGTTACAACGCTCGATACGATGTCTCACTGCTCCGGCGTTTTTGCAAACGCAAGGAAGCTCTCGGAAGCTGGCGTTTCCTTTCTTTATGGGGCGGAAATCGCTCACTTGGATGTGCCGTGGGGAATCGATGCTCAAGAACTGCAACTCATGCGCCATGCAGCACGAATGTCCGATGTCGAAATTTTGAGAGCCGCGACATCTGAGGCCGGCAGGGAACTCGGCATGGAGCCCTTAGGAAAACTAACAGCAGGTGCGCCCGCAGATCTCATCGCGGTCAAAGGAGACCCACAGGGTAACTTCAAGATTCTCGAATATCCGGATTTGGTCATTTCCGGCGGAACTGTCGTTCTCAACAATTTTCGCTGAACGTCATATGAGCTCGGGTCGGCGCGGCCATAACAGGACATGCGCCGACCCATGCACATTTGAGCCTTAGAAGCGATACTTCACGCCGGCATAGATCGACGCGCCATTGCCGGGATAGAACGCCTGAGGATTGCCCGGCACCCAATCATACAGACCCGTGGCGATTGTGAAGGGCGGCCGAACGGCGTTCGCAACACTGATGACGTCACTGACATAATGGACGTTGCCGAGATTGCGCGCATCCACGTACCACTCGAGACCATTGGCCATCTTTAGACCCGCTTGCAGACCAATTAGGGCGTAGCCCGGCGCCCTTACAGTATTGGCGTAATCCACATATGCGCCTGACGGGACCCAATCGACCTGCGGCGCAATGTACAGTCCATCCCTCGTGGCGTAGCTGAGGGTGGTGCGCAGAACATGGCGAGGAATCGCCGGAAGCCAATTGTTCCCGTAGGTCGGGTCGCCATTGAAGGCGTATAGATTCATGTTCCAGATCTGGGCGATCTTCAAAACGTCGCCCGCGCCCTCGCCCTGCAAGTCGCGAAGGACCTCGACGCTGCCGCCAAGTTCGACGCCTTGATGGACCGTATTCGGCGCGTTGCGTGTTACCGACACTGTTCCGGAAGCGGGATTGGTGTTGAACTTCAGCAATTCATCCCAGATATTGGCGTAGTAATACGTAATGTCCCAAGCGAAACGGTCGAACTTGCCCCGAGAGCCGATTTCACCGGTCCAGGCCTTCTGCGCCTTGAGATTGTTCAACTGAAATCCAAACAGACCCTCCGAATTTGGAAGCCATGGCGGTCGAGGCGCAAAAAGCGTTTGCGTCAGATCGATCATGTCGGGCACGTCGCGCGACAGCGTGACATCGGAGAAGATCTGAATGTCCGGCGTCGCCTGAAACATCAGACCGAACTTCGGCATCAGACCGTGATAGGTCTTGGAAGCGCTTCCTGCGAGAGGCTCAAAGGGAATTCCGCCCAAAGCCGCCGCGGCTCTTCGATCGCTAATGTATTTCAGCCCCACCATCGCAATAAGATTTTCGGTGAGGTGAAATCTGTCCTCCCCATAGAATTCGACATTGAAAGCATTGATCCTATTGTTCCGCAGCTGCGGATTTTGCCCGACCGGGACAAACGGGACAAGCGGGCAGTTTTGCATGATCGCATAAGCGAAGAATCCGCAAGCGTTGTTTCCGTTATTGAATCCGAATTGCGACAGCGCGTTCCACGACCATCCCGGAAAGCCGGCGCCGATGACATTGCCAAATGGGGGCATGCCAAGAGAGTTGGCTTGCGTGGGACGATCGGCCAAGCCATAGGGGTTGGCGATTGCGCCGTTGAAATTCGTCCACCATTTGTCGCTTCCGCTTTGGCCCCAGACACGCGCGCCGGCGATCACTTCATTCTTGTGGCCGAGCAGTTCATGCTTCGACGTAAAGCGCGGCGTGAATCCCCAGTTATTGGTGTTCTGCTGAATGATGACGAAGACGGGGTGATACAGATACTGCCCGATAAACCAGCTGTTGACGTCGAGCTGGCCGAATTCCGTACTGTAAGACGTCTTGTTGGCGATGCGGTAGTTTTGCTGGTACCGACCCTGATTGCCGCTAAAGCCCCAGTCGCCGGATGCGGGATTGATGTAGTTGCCGTAATATGTGCCGAAACTTTCGACGAAAGGCGGCAGCGTAAGCCTCGGATTGGCCGCGATCTGGCCCAGAGTGAGCGTGCCCGGCAATTGCTGATGCGTATTGTAATAACCGAAATACATGCGGGTTTCGAGGTTGTTCGAGAACCTGTATCCGGCATTGCCATTTATGAGCGAATAATCAGACTTCTCATGGCCGCGAAAGCCGAGCGAATGCGTGAAAGAGCCGTTGAGCAGAACATCGAAATCGCCGATGATTCTGGAGGCCTGCGCCTGCCCGCGGATCGTCTCGAAGCTTCCGCCTTCGAGATTGAGATAGTTTGGCGAGATCGCGGTATAGGCCGTTGGCGATACGAAATTGATGGCGCCGCCCAACGTCGATGCGCCATAAGTCAATCCGTTGCCGCCCTTATAGACTTCGATGGCGCGGTAGTAGTGAGGGTCTATTGAATAGGTGTCGCCGGCGCCGTCGGCGAACGTCATCGGTATGCCGTCCTGCAGAAGCTCCAGCCCTCGATTGTGGAAATCACGCGTTAGATTGGATCCGCGAACCGAGAGGCGGAGCTCCGCGCCATATCGCGATTCTGCGAAGACGCCGGGCGTATCCTTTAACGCATCCCGCAGATCCGCGATATAGCGCGTCTGCTGTTCAGGCGTGTTGGAATCGACAAAGGCGACCGAACCGACAGTACGGTTGAGTTGCGCCCGCAGCGCAGGAATGGAAGGCGCCACAAGAGAGCCTCCGCCTCTCGTGAACGGCGCCGGTTCGCCGGAGCCTTGGCCCCCCTCTGTCGCCGGACCCGGCTCAGCAACCGTGCTGGGCCCGCCCGAGCTAGGGGGGGTCGTCGTCCGCGCCGATCGTCCGCCCAACTGCTTCGGCCTTCCAATGTCGATGGTTGGAAGCGCTTGTTGAGCCGCAGAATAATGTGGATCGGCGAGAGCCAGAGTGAGAACGGAGACGCCAAGGGCGAGATGTTTCTGCAGCATCTTATTATTCCTGTTAAGGAGACCGAAGGCGTGCAACCACTTATGTGCCTCGCTCTCGTCGAGCGGGCGTGGGGCCATGCGACTCCATGTTCGATGCGGGGATCGAATTTGACTGAGCTTCGCTCATTCAGCGAACGTGTTCGAGGCTGAAGACCTCGCGCCTTTTGCTATGAAACGCGAGGAGGCGAAGTCGCAGACCAATTTGCGATCAACCCTGGCGGCCTCGGCGCGCCCAGTTTATCTCGATAAAACGTCGACAGGGAAACAACCGCCGACGAAAACAGAGCGTCCGTCGCCTTGAAGCTAAGAGCGCCCGGAACAATCAGGTCGCGCGCCGCGGAGGCGCAAAATACACAGCAATC
>JBFXJV010000234.1:0-5986 GCA_050174515.1 Methylocystis sp. | reverse complement strand
AACATGTGATCGAGAAGGAATCGCACAAACTCAGAATGTTGGAGCAGGTTCTCTTCGAAAAAGTCTGTCAACTTTTTCGGAACCTGCTCTAGTGAAAGTCCCGCGATTTCGGCAGGATTCGCACGTCGCGCGGATGACGTTTGCGCGGATGCTGCGGATGATTAAATTCGTCGGCGCGCGACAGGACGATGTCGGGCCGATGCGCCTCTGACAGCCGATTGAGATCGCCGCTGCGGTCGATGATCCGCTGCGCCATCAGATGCATGACATTCTCCGGGCTTTTCTGCACCCTTCCTTCCACCAGCATGAGTCGTGACGCCATCGTCTCGCGGCGGTAGCGTTCGAAGAGCCGCGCCCAGATGACGATATTGAGGATGCCGGTTTCGTCTTCGAGCGTCACGAAAATGGCGGCGCCATTGCCGGGGCGCTGACGCACCAACACGACACCCGCCGCGCGCGCCCATGCGCCGTCGGCGAGCGCGTTTGTTTCCGCGCAGGTCCTGATGCGCGCGCGCGCGAAAATCGGCCGCAGCACCGCCATTGGATGGGCCTTCAGCGACAGCCGCAGCGTCTGATAATCGGCGGCGACATGTTCGCCAAGCGACATCGGCGGCAGCAGCGGATCCTCTTCCTTGGCGAGTTCGCGCGCATCGGCGGCGGCAAAGAGCGGCAGGGGCTTCGCGTCGGGGAGACGCCGCACGGCCCAGAGCGCGTCGCGGCGGTCGCTTTGCAGAGAGCGGAAAGCGTCGGCGTCGGCGAGCGCGCGCATCGTCGCGGCGTTGAGCGCCGCCCGCCGCGCGATATCTTCGACGCTGTCATAGGGCCTCGTCCGCGCGTCGACGATGCGCTTTCCCTCGCTCTCATGCACGCCGTCCGCCTGGCGAAAGCCGAGACGCAGCGCGAGAGAGTCATCTTGCGCGCGCTCAAGCCTATTGTCCCATTCGCTGAAATTCACGTCGACGGCGCGCACGTCGACGCCATGCTCGCGCGCGTCGCGCACGATCTGCGCCGGCGCGTAAAAGCCCATCGGCTGCGAATTAAGCAGCGCGCAGGCGAAGATCGCCGGATGATGGCATTTGATCCAGGAGGAAATGTAGACGAGCTTGGCGAAGGATGCGGCGTGGCTTTCGGGAAAGCCATAAGAGCCGAACCCTTTGATCTGTTCGAAACAGCTTTGTGCGAATTCGCGGTCGTAGCCGCGCGCCGCCATGCGCTCGACCATCATTGCTTCGAATTGATGAATCGTGCCGACATTGCGGAAGGTCGCCATGGCGCGCCGCAGCCGATTGGCTTCGACGTCGGAGAATTTCGCCGCGACCATGGCGAGCTTCATCGCCTGCTCCTGAAAGAGCGGCACGCCCTTGGTCTTTTCGAGCACCTTGCGCAATTCGTCCGCCGGCCCATGCTCCGGCGCGGGCGAAGGATAGATCACCGGCTCGCTGCCGGAGCGGCGGCGCAGATAGGGATGCACCATATTGCCCTGTATGGGTCCCGGCCGCACGATCGCCACCTGAATGACGAGATCGTAGAATTCGCGCGGCTTCAGGCGCGGCAGCATATTCATCTGGGCGCGGCTCTCGACCTGAAAGACGCCGATCGAGTCGCCCCGGCACAGCATGTCGTAGGTCGCCTTATCATCGGCCGGGACGTCGGCGAGGCCCATGTCCTTTCCTTCATGGGCGCGCAAATAATCAAAACATTTTCGGATGCAGGTGAGCATGCCGAGCGCCAGCACATCGACCTTCATCAGGCCGAGCGCGTCGATGTCGTCCTTGTCCCATTCGATGAAGGTGCGTTCAGGCATCGCGGCGTTGGCGATTGGCGTCAGTTCGTCGAGCCGCCCGCGCGCGAGGACGAAGCCGCCGACATGCTGCGAGAGGTGACGCGGAAAGCCGAGCAGCCGCTTGGCGAAATGAAGGGCGCGGCGGATGATTGGATTTTCAGGATCAAGCCCGGTCTGGCGGATGTAGGCCAGCGGAATGTCGGAGCCCCAACTGCCCCATTGCATGCCGGCGAGCGCGGCGGTCACGTCCTCGGTCAGTCCGAAGACCTTGCCGACTTCGCGAATGGCGCTGCGCGGCCGGTAGCTGATCACGGTCGCGACGAGTCCCGCGCGTTCGCGGCCGTATTTTTCGTAAATATGCTGGATGATCTCCTCGCGCCGCTCATGCTCGAAATCGACGTCGATATCGGGCGGCTCCTTGCGCTCCTGCGAAATGAATCTGGCGAAGAGCAGATCGTTTTCCGCCGGATCGACGCAGGTGACGCCAAGCACATAGCAGACCGCGGAATTGGCGGCGGAGCCGCGCCCCTGACAGAGAATCCCCTTGTCTTCGGCGATCCGCACGATGTCGTGAATGGTGAGAAAATAGCGCGCATAGTCGAGCGTCTTGATGAGCGCCAGCTCCTCATGCAGGAGCTTCTCGACCTTCTCCGGCGCGCCCTGCGGATAGCGCATCGCCGCATGTCGCCAGGTCAGTTCCTCGAGCCATTCCTGGGGATTGCGTCCTGGCGGAACAGGCTCGTCGGGATATTCATATGTCAATTGATCGAGCGAGAAATCGACGCGCGCCAGAAAACATTGGGTCTCTTCGATCGCCTCCGGCGCATCCGCGAAGAGACGCGCCATTTCTTCAGGCGTCTTCAAATGGCGTTCGGCGTTGACCTCCAGCCGGCGTCCGGCCTGCGCGAGCGTCACGCCTTCGCGAATGCAGGTCACGACGTCCTGCAGATCGCGCTGGCCGGGGTCGGCGTAAAGCGCGTCATTCGTCGCGAGCAGGGGCGTCTGCGTTCGCGCGGCGATCTCCTTCAGTCTTGCAAGGCGCCGCCTGTCGTCGCCGCGCCGCGGCATGGTCGCGCCGAGCCAGACGTCGCCTTGCGCGGAATCATTGAGACGCGCCAGCGTCGACGGCAGGCGCGCCAGATTGCGCGACGGCATGACGATCAGCAGCAGATCGCGCGCGGCCTGCGCAAGATCGTCGACATAAAGATGGCATTGGCCTTTCCTGGCGCGCAGATTCCCGGTCGTCAGCAGCCGCGTCAGCCGCGCCCAGCCGTTGCGATTTTGAGGATAGACGACGACGTCTGGCGTCTCGTCGGAAAAGACGAGCCGCGCGCCGACGACAAGCTTGAAGCAGTCGACGCGCTCTGCACCGAGTTGCGCGAGAAGCGTGGCGTCGTCGCCGGCCGGCGGATCATGTAATTTTTCGCGCAGCTCCTTAAGCGCCGCATAGGCGCGCACGACGCCGGCGACGCTGTTGCGGTCGGCGATTCCAATGCCGTTCTGGCCGCGCAGCAGCGCCGTCAGCGCCATGTCTCCAGGATGCGACGCGCCGCGCAGGAAGGAGAAATTCGTCGCCGCGACGAGTTCGGCGAAAGCCGCGCTCATGCGAAGAGCCCATGCAGGAACCAGCGCGGCGCGGCGGCTTCGCTTTCATAAAGGCCCTCGCGAAACACCCAGAAGCGACGGCCGTCGCGATCCTCCAGCCGATAATAGTCGCGGGTTCGCCTGTTCAGCCCGACCGAGTCGCGCCACCATTCCGGCGCGATGCGTTCCGGCCCTTCGGCGCGGGCGATCAAATGGCGCATGCGGCGCCATTTGAAATGCATCGGCGGACCGTCCGGCGTCTCAGCCATGGTTTCGATGGGCTGCGGCGGATTGAACAGAAACAGCGGCCGCAAGGGCGGCTCGCCCGGCTCGGGCTTCGGCCAGGAATCGGGCGAGGAAGAAGGAGACGCGGCGCGAACATAGGCGGCGGCGCGGATGGGATCATGCGTCTCATGCGCCGCAAAGCGCAGCACGCGTTCGCGGCCAAAACGCGCCGCGAGACGATCGACGAGATCGGCGACGTCGCTGTCCGGCGCGTCCTGCCGCTCGAAGCCGATCTGGCTTTGCGCCAGGGTTTCGGCGCGCAGGACGCAAAAGCGGATGACGTCGAAGCCGTATCCCGGATCGAGCGGATCGGCGAGCGAGTCGGCCTTGAGCCTGAAGAGCCGCAGCAGCGCCTCGACATTGCGCGAGGGCGCGCCGGTTTCGAAATTGAGGGCCGCGACGGCGCCGTCGGTGCGAAAGAAGCGCGCTTCAAACGCGCGGCCGCCTTCGCCGCGCTTTTCGAGAATGCCGGCCGCTTCCGCGATCAGCGGGCGCAGAACATTTTCTATCGCAGCAAGATCGAGGAAAGGTTCGGCGAAGCGCCGCTCGACCATGCATTCCGGCAAGGGCCGCAAGGGCGTGATGCGCGCGTCTTCGCGCCCCAGAATGCGCGTCAGCCGCCGCATCGTCTCGGCGCCAAAACGCGCCGTCAGCGCGGCGCTGGAACGATCGGCGAGGTCGCCCAATGTCGTAAGTCCCGCGCGTGTGAGCGCAATGCTCGTTTCTCTTGGCGCTTCGAGTGCGGCGATGGGCAGCGGCCGGGTGAAATTTTCGTCTTCGCCGGGAGGCGCGACGGCCGTCTCGCCAAAACGCGCCAGGGCGCGCGCGGCGTCCGGCGTTCCGGCGACGGCGGCGCGTCCAGTGAAGGAGAGGCGCGTCATCGCCTGCAGGACGCTGGTCCGCATCGCCGCGTCGCCGCCGAAAAGATGCGCGCAGCCGGTGATGTCCAGCGCAAGGCCGCAGGGCGGATCGAGCGCGACGAGCGGCGTGAACTGTTCGCAAAAGGCGGCAAGCCGCAGCATCAGCCGCTCGTCCGCCGCCGCGTCGGCCTGGGCGACGGCGAGATGGGGGGCGCGCGCCCTGGCGTCGGCGAGCGTCATGCCCGGCGTCAGGCCGAGCGCGACCGCCTTTCGATCGAGCGCGTCGACGCGCAGCGCGCTGCGCTCTTTTTTGACGAGGACGAGCGGCGAATCATCCGAACTTGCGTCCGGCCGTTTGCGACGCGACTTCGCCAGTCGCTCCGCCGACAGGAAGGGAAGCCACAGGGCGAGATAACGACGGTGCGTCGAATGTTCTGTCCTTGAAGGCGCCACGGTCACGGCTCCACTCCACACGCCACGCATGCTGCTCTTGTCCCGCCGCGCCGCCTCGCCGGCGCAGCAGAAAAATCGCAAAGGCCGCAGACCCCGGCGCATTCGCCGCGCGCGGGCGGGACGGAAGCGCCCGCACACGCCAGCGGCTCGCGGCGGCGCTCGGCGCGGGGACGGCGCCGGCGCGGACGATGAAGATCGGCGCGCCGGCGGCGGCCGCCGCCAGAGCGAGACGCCGGCTCGCGGTGAGGTCATAGGCGCGCGCTGCGCCGAAGAGTTCGATCAGCGTCGCGCCCACAGTTGCGCAGCGTCCGGCCTCGGCGCCCGCCTGCAGCGCCTCTTTGGCGTCGCGCACGCGGATGAAGGCGACGGCGGCGGGGTCGATGCCGACGTCGGCGAGGCCCGGCGGATAGGGCGCGCCGGATTCGGCGGTCAGCGCCTCCTGCCGGACCCAGAGCAGCGGCCTGTCGCGGCCCCCCGCCATCGCGCGCCTGGCGAGCGCCAGGGCAAAGCCCGTCGCCGCCGGGGCGTCGGCGGCGGTCTCGGCATAGGCCTCATGCAGCGCGGCGCGGAGAATCCCGCCGCCGAGCCGCCGATCGAGGGCGGGCGCGCCGAGCGCGATCGTCTCGGACGCTGCGGCCGGATAGGCGCAAGCCAGGCTTTTCCGCAGGGAGGCCAGCAGATGGGTCATCTCATATGTTCCTGTTATGTTCCTATAATGACTCCCAATGTGGGAGAGTCAAGGCGGGGCTGGCTAACGTCGTTTGAAGGAAGTAGCATATTATATGACGATAGGATATATTTGTGCTTGATGAATTCGAAATCGAGGCGTTGCTGTCTCTGGACGGCGCACGCTTTGAAGCCGCCGAGGGCTATGTGGTCGAGTTCATGGCGCGACGCACCGAAGCCACGAAGGAGCGGCCGCACGGACTGAGCTACGCCTTTGTGTTCCGGCCGTTGGACGGAGAGCCCTATGTGCGTTTCGACAACGCCCATGCGGTTGAGCGGCGGGGCGGCAAATATG
>JBFXJV010000233.1:0-5989 GCA_050174515.1 Methylocystis sp. | reverse complement strand
GACACAGACAGGCTCGCCGCGCAGCGGCCGCTGTCGCCGCATCTGACGATCTTCAAGCCGATCCTGACGATGATGATGTCGATCGCCCATCGCATCACCGGCGCGGGGCTTTACGTCGGCATGGCGCTGCTGACGCTTTTCCTGCTCGGCGCCGCAATCGGCGGCGACGCATTCGCCGCCGTTTCCTGGATCGCGTCGGGCTTCATCGGCAATCTCATCATTTTGATGATCGTTTGGGCGATCTTCCATCATCTCCTCGGCGGCGTGCGTCATGCGTTCTGGGATCGCGGCCTGTATATGGACCCGCAGGGGCGCGAACTGATGGCGCAAGGGACGCTCGTCGGCGGAATCCTGCTGACGCTGCTCCTTTACATCCTCAAGACGCTGGCGAGCTGAGCGGAGCGAACTCATGACGGTTGCGACAAGATTCAAGAGCGGTCGAACCGGGTCCGGCGACGCCTATGTCGCCGACCACAGCGGTTCGCCTCACGCGCGTTTCATGCGCCTTACGTCCTATGCGCTGGCGCCGCTCGGCGTATTGAGCGCGTGGTGGATTCTCGGTCTTGCGGGCAAGACTTTCGACGGCGTGCGCGTCGAAATCGGCAGACCGATTCCCGCACTCGTGCTTCTCGCTTTCGGCGTCGTCGGCATGATCCATGCACGCAAGGGCATGGACGAAATCATCGAAGACTATGTGCATGACAGTGCGTTGAAGGCGCGGGCGCTCACGGTCAACCTGTGGGCGTCGCGCGCGATCGCAGCGCTCTGGGCGCTCGCTATCCTCCTCATCGCCGCCCCGAAGTAATCGGACGATGCCGGCGGCGGCGCTTGTTCGATGTAACGAATTCGCCTGGTGACGACGCAGCGAAACTGCGTTCGATCGAATGACATAAAGAGAAGGCTCGACGATGGTTGCACAAGGTCCCGCATCAAATGTGTCGGTTGGCGGCCGGGCTTATCCGATCGTCGATCACACCTTTGACGTCGTGGTCGTCGGCGCCGGCGGATCGGGACTTCGCGCCGTGGTCGGCTGCGCCGAGGCTGGACTTAACGTCGCCTGCGTCACCAAGGTCTTTCCAACCCGTTCGCACACGGTGGCGGCGCAGGGCGGCATCGCCGCCGCGCTCGGCAACATGGGGCCGGATAATTGGAAATGGCACATGTACGACACCGTCAAAGGCTCCGACTGGCTCGGCGACCAGGACGCGATCGAATATATGTGCCGCAACGCGCCGCCCGCCGTCTATGAATTGGAGCATTGGGGCGTTCCCTTCTCACGCACGACGGAAGGAACCATCTATCAGCGTCCATTCGGCGGCATGACGACGGATTTCGGCAAGGGTCCGCCGGCGCAGCGCACCTGCGCGGCCGCTGATCGCACGGGCCACGCGATGCTTCATACGATGTATGGGCAGGCGTTGAAGCTCGACACGAGGTTCTTCGTCGAATTTTTCGCGATTGATCTCATCATGGATCAGGATGGCGCCTGCCGCGGCGTCGTGTGCCTGAAGATCGACGACGGAACGATTCATCGCTTTCGCGCCGCGCTCACCGTGCTCGCGACCGGCGGCTATGGCCGCGTCTATCTCTCGGCGACGTCGGCGCATACATGCACCGGCGATGGCGGCGGGATGGCGCTGCGCGCCGGGCTGCCGCTGCAGGACATGGAGTTCGTGCAGTTTCACCCGACGGGAATTTACGGCGCGGGCTGCCTCATTACGGAAGGCGCGCGCGGCGAGGGCGGCTATCTGACGAACAGCGAAGGCGAGCGCTTCATGGAGCGCTACGCGCCTTCGGTGAAGGATCTCGCGCCGCGCGACATGGTCTCGCGCGCCATCACCATGGAGGTGCGCGAGGGCAGGGGCGTCGGCAAGCACAAGGACCACGCTTATCTGCATCTCGAGCATCTCGACCCGGCGATCTTGCATGAGCGCCTGCCGGGCATTTCCGAAAGCTCGAAGATTTTCGCCGGCGTCGACGTGACGCGCGAGCCGATCCCGATCATTCCCACCGCGCATTACAACATGGGCGGCATACCCACGAATTATCATGGCGAAGCGTTGCACAAGCGCGACGGAAATCCCGACGAAGTGGTGCCGGGTCTCATGGCGCTCGGCGAAGCGGCCTGCGTCTCGGTGCATGGCGCCAACCGCCTCGGCTCGAACTCGCTGATCGATCTCGTCGTGTTCGGCCGCGCCGCCGGGCTGCGCGCCGCCGAGCTCATCAGGCCGAATGATACGCAGCCGGAACTCCCGGCGGACTCGGCCGATCTTGCGCTGTCGCGGCTCGATTTTTTCCGCAACGCCAACGGCTCGCTTTCCACCGCGGCGTTGCGCGATCGGATGCAGCGGACGATGCAGTCGCATTGCGCCGTCTATCGCACCGGCGAGGTGCTTGCAGAGGGCGTCGCGCAGATCAACGCCGTCTGGCGCGACGGCGCCGACGTCAAGATCGCCGATCGATCGCTGATCTGGAATTCCGATCTGATCGAGACGCTCGAATATGACAATCTCATCGTGCAGGCGGTAACGACGATGGAGAGCGCGGCCAACCGCACCGAGTCGCGCGGCGCGCACGCGCGCGAGGACTTCCCCAACCGCGACGACAAGAACTGGATGAAACATACGCTGGCGACGATCGATCGCGACAGAAAGATCGCCTCAATCGACTACCGCCCGGTGCACAGCTACACGATGACGAATGAAGTCGCCTATGTCGAGCCGAAGGCGCGGGTGTATTGAAATGGTCGAATTTGCGCTCCCCAAAAACTCCGTCATCGGCGAAGGCAAGACCTGGCCGAAGCCCGAAGGCGCCGAGCGTCTGCGCGAACTGCGCATCTATCGGTGGAATCCCGAGGACGGCGCCAATCCGCGCCTCGACACTTATTTCATCGACGCCGCCGACTGCGGGCCGATGGTCCTCGACGCGCTGATCTGGATCAAGAACAGAATCGATCCGACGCTGACCTTCCGTCGCTCCTGCCGGGAAGGCATCTGCGGTTCGTGCTCGATGAATATCGACGGCCTGAACACGCTCGCCTGCACCAAGGGCATGGATGAGATCGACGGCGCGATCAAAATCTATCCGCTGCCGCATATGGCGGTGGTCAAGGATCTCGTGCCCGATCTGACGATCTTTTACGAGCAGCATGCGGCGATCCAGCCCTGGCTGCGGGCCGGATCAGACCCGGAAAAGGAAAGGCTGCAGTCGCCTGAGCAACGCGCGAAGCTCGATGGGCTCTATGAATGTATCCTGTGCGCCTGCTGCTCGACGGCTTGTCCGAGCTATTGGTGGAATTCCGACCGCTTCCTCGGCCCTGCGGCGCTGCTGCAGGCGTTCCGCTGGGTGCAGGATTCGCGCGACGAAGCGACGAAGGACCGTGTCTCCTATGTCGACGACGTGTTCCGCCTCTATCGCTGCCACACGATCATGAATTGCACGCAGGTCTGCCCGAAAAGCCTCTCTCCGGCGAAGGCGATCGCGGAAATGAAAAACATGGCGATCGCCCAGGACGAGGCGCAAGCGCGCTGAGCGCGGGTCTACCGAGCGCAGGTCACTAAGCCCCCGCCGCCTTGATCCCGCCGCGTCGCCGGTTTAGGACGGATTCAAACGTCCACGGAGAAGTTGCGCCATGTCGACCAGCGCTCGTCTTAGTTTTGGCCCGCTTGTTCTTGCCGCTTTCCTGATCGCCGCGGCCCCTCAAGCGGCGTCCGCCCAGCAGCTTCAAGTCGATCCCAGCGCGCTCGACGCATCCGGTGCCGTCTCCACTGCGCCGAAGGCCAAAAAAGCTAAAGCGCAGCAATCTCAGCGCGGCGGCGCCGCTCAACAGCAGGGCGGCGCTGGCAACCGCCAGTTTGGCGAGCTTGAGGGCTGGTCGCCCGGCAAGACGCCGCCAGGGAAGGAGAAAGCGGCCGAAACGCCGAATTCGCCCAGCGGCAAAATGCCCATCGGCATGTCGCCTTCAGGGAACATGTCGGTCGGCCTTCCTTTCTAAAGCGAGAGACGCCGGGTCGCCGGCCGGAGTTAGATGATGGCGTATAAGGTCGCGGTCGTCGGCGCTACGGGCAACGTAGGCCGCGAGATGTTGGATATTCTCGCCGAACGCCGCTTTCCGGTCTCGGAGGTCGTCGCTCTGGCGTCGTCGCGCTCGGTTGGCACGGAGGTCTCCTTCGGCGACCGGACGCTCAAATGCAAGGCGCTCGACACTTACGATTTCTCCGATGTCGATATCTGCCTGATGTCGGCCGGAGGCTCGGTCGCCAAGGAATGGGCGCCGAGGATCGGCGCGCAGGGCTGCGTCGTCATCGACAATTCCTCGGCCTGGCGCATGGACCCCGACGTGCCTTTGGTGGTGCCGGAGGTGAACGCCGGCGCCGCGGCGGACTTCGCCAAAAAGAACATCATCGCCAACCCCAATTGCTCGACCGCCCAGCTCGTCGTGGCGTTAAAGCCGCTGCATGACGCGGCGACGATCAGGCGCGTCGTCGTCTCGACCTATCAATCGGTCTCCGGCGCCGGCAAGGAGGGCATGGACGAACTCTTCGCACAGACGCGCTCGGTGTTCGTCTCCGACCCCATCGCCGCGAAGAAGTTTCCCAAGCGCATCGCCTTCAACCTCATTCCGCATATCGACGTCTTCATGGAGGACGGCTTCACCAAGGAAGAGTGGAAGATGGTGGCGGAGACGAAGAAGATTCTCGATCCCAAGATCAAGCTTGTCGCCACCTGCGTGCGCGTGCCTGTCTTCATCGGCCATTCGGAGGCGGTGAACATCGAATTCGAAAAGCCGATTTCCGCTGACGAAGCGCGCGACATTTTGCGCGAGGCGCCGGGCCTGCTCGTCATCGACAAGCGCGAACCCGGCGGCTATGTCACGCCGCATGAGGCGGCGGGCGAAGACGCGACCTATGTCTCGCGCATCCGCGAAGATCCGACGGTGGATAATGGCCTCGTGCTGTGGTGCGTTTCCGACAATCTGCGCAAGGGCGCCGCGCTCAACGCCGTGCAGATCGCCGAAACGCTGATGAACCGCAAGCTCATCGCGCCGAAGAAGAAGGCGGCCTAACGTCCAACGGCGATCACCGTCGCGAGATAGGCCGCATAGACGGCGAGCAGCGCGACGCCGCGCCACGGGCGGTAAACGCCGTTTCGTGGCGGATAAACCAGAGCGAGCGCGATAAAGCCGGCGACCAGCGCCGGAGCGGCTTCTATTTCGGATGTCTGGATCGGCGTGATGACGCCGGCGACGCCGATGATGAACAGCCCATTGAATATATTGCTGCCGATCAGCGCGCCGAAGCCGACGTCGTCCTGTCGCCGGATGCGCGCGATGACCGCGGTGGCGAGTTCCGGCGTCGACGTGCCCACCGCCACAATCGTGGCGCCGATGATAAATTCG
Organism: Methylocystis sp.; assembly: GCA_050174515.1. Taxonomy (GTDB): domain Bacteria; phylum Pseudomonadota; class Alphaproteobacteria; order Rhizobiales; family Beijerinckiaceae; genus Methylocystis. Next base: position 591 of record JBFXJV010000233.1, on the reverse strand, counting down.
CTCAACCCAAATCGCCTGGCGATTTCGCTCGCCCCAAAAACAATGAAGCTCCCGGCGGCGACCAGCAGCCCCAAGCCGATCAGCGTGTCGAGCAAAGCGCTCAGGAAGCTCAAAGCTTCTTCCGGCGGCGCCGGCGCGGCGCGCCGCTGTTCGATCGCCTCCAGCGTGATTTTCACGAACCATAGGGCGAAGCCGGTCAACAGAACCGCCGCCTCAGCCCGGGACAGCGATCCGTCGATCAGCATGACGCTGAGCGCCGACGGAGCCGCGGCGGCGACCCAGAAGTCGCGGGTCACTTGGCCACGGATGACGGCGAGCGGCCCAAATAGCAATGCGACTCCAAAGATCAGCGCGATATTGGCGACATTGCTGCCGAGTCCGTCGCCAAGCGAGAGTTCGGGCTCGCCGGCCAGCGCCGACTGGATCGCGACGGTCAACTCCGGGCTTGACGTGGCGAATGCGGCGATGGTGACGGCTATGACGCTCGGCGCCACGCGCGCCCATCGGGCGATCCCGACCGTGCCGCTTACGAAAAGCTCTCCGCCGCCGGCGGCGCTGAGCAGGCCCAGCGCGAGCGCGAAATAGGGGATC
>JBFXJV010000232.1:0-6012 GCA_050174515.1 Methylocystis sp. | reverse complement strand
GGCGTAAAGCAAAAGCCCTTGGAGGGCGTGAGCATGCTTTACTCCTTCGACGCAAAGAACGCGAAGTCGCGCCGGACGACGCAATATTTTGAGATGCTCGGCAATCGCGGGATATATAAGGACGGTTGGATGGCGACGACGCGACACGGCCGTTTGCCATGGCAAACAGCCGGCGGCGCCACGGGCGATTTCGACAACGATTCCTGGGAGCTTTACAATATCGACGAGGATTTTTCGCAAGCCGACAATCTGGCCGCGAAATATCCGGAAAAGGTGAAGGCGCTGAAAGCCGCCTTCATGGTCGAGGCCAAAAAATACAACGTGCTTCCCCTAGACGACCGCATGTCCGAGCGCTTCGACGCGACCCTCCGGCCCAATCCTCTCGCCGGCCTGAAAAAATTCAGCTACGGCCCCGGAGTCACGGGGATCAGCGAATCGGCCGTGCTCAACACCCATAATGTTCCCTTCGCGGTCACCGCGGACGTCTTGGTCGGCGACGAGGGGGCGGACGGCGTGCTGGCGGCGATCGGCGGCGTCACCTCAGGCTGGTCCTTCTATGTTAAGGACGGCAAGCCGACCTTCTATTACAACTTCTTCGAAGTCGACCACGCAAAGGTCCTGTCATCCGAGCCCCTGGCGACGGGCAAGTCGAGCGTTCGGGTCGAGGTGACGCCGACGGCGCCGGGTCCGGGTCCGGGCAAGCCGGCCGATGTCAAGATACTGGTCAACGGCAAAGAAACCGCCCACGGCGTCGTGGGCAAGACGGTGCCCTTCCGTTACAGCGTCGAGCCTTTCGACATCGGCCGCGATTCTGTCTCCGCCGTGTCGACGGATTACAAGTCACCCTTCGCGTTCCAGGGACGGATCGAACAGGTGACGGTGGAAATCCGATAGGCGCTGGGGCGATTCAGTCTCAGCCAAGCCAATCAAATTCACGACAGGCGACTCCCGCCTTGAAGCGTCAATCGATACCGCTCAGCCTGTCGGATTTGGTCGGCCAAAGACCAGCTGACGCGGGCGCCAGCAGGAACGGACGACATGCGCTCGTCGGGAGGTCGCGGCAGGCCGCGTACGGAAAAGTTCGCCGGATGCGATGACGTAACGACGCCGACCGTCTCCTCCACGGTTCCGCCCCATTATGCTCATCCGCCAAGGATTCATTAGCCGCCTGTCATTTTGGTCGTGTCTGTTCCTCCTTTCGGACGTCGACGGGAAAATTCGCGATGGCTTTCGCCGTATCGATAATTGGCTGCTGACTGACGGCGACAAAGCCGGCGCCCAAGCGATCGATATCCAGGATCAGCAATATGACGCCGGCGACGAGAAGCGACATCAGATAGATTGGAAAGCGCCGCCTCCGCCGCTCCAGGCCGCTAGCGTATCCTGTAAAGCCCAAAGCCACCGTGGCGATGCCGTAAAGCGAAAACACGACGACGATCGGCACATGGTTTCGAACCGCCGTCAGTCGGCTTTCCTGGACGTCAAACATTTCGTTCAGCGCTTGAATATAGAGGCCGGTTGGCGCCATCGCGTTATCTTTCGTCAATGCGGCTTTGAGTTGCCGCCATAGAGCCTCCTGGATTTCGTTTGAGTGGCCAATTTCGGCGTCGAGCTCCGCGGGCGTCGGCGAACGGTTCGCCAGGTTCACTCGGATTTGAACATAATCGCGGAGCAACTTCAGACTCTCGGCGCCATACGGGGCGGGCAACAAACGCGCGCGCAGAGCGGCGGTGCCGATCGCATTCGCCTCGCGCAAGACGGCGTCGCGCCTGGCGTCGAAACGCGTCAACGCCATAGCGAAAGTAAAACTCAACATCAGGGCGAGAAGCCCCAACATGGCGGCCTCCAGGGTAGAGATGCCGGCGTCGATTTCTTGCTGCACCTGTGAGCCGAAACGGCGGCCTATCTCGCCTGTGGCCACGAGCAGCAAGAGGCTCACCAAGAAAATGATGCTTAGCGGGAAATCAATGTAAGTTTCCATGCGCCTGTACCGATTTCGACGAAACCGCTTGGGTAAAACGGGATAATGCCGCCAGGGTGGCGAGGCTTGCTGGCCGATGATTTTTGTCTCACCGGCGAGGCTGATTGGTCAAGACGACTTCGCTTGTTTGTCGCGCGCGGCGCAGCCGCTCGTATCAGCGACCGTAGAACGCAAAATGCCGCGAAAAGCCAACCGCTTCCTGCTCGCCTTGGCGGAGTGGACATTGTAAACGTCTGATCGGCCCGATCCGGCGCGAACGCCTTGATCACGTCGTGGTCTTTGGCGGGCGCCATCTGCGTCAGCGCCTGCCTTCTTGCCACGACTGCTGCAGTGTCGCTCGAAGGCGCCTCGCGTTGCGCAAGGACACGCCGATATCGCGCGCCGCGCAATCGAACGAGCCGTTCGCTCAACGCCATTTTTCGATGGATTGCATCGTCAACGCGCTCGGATTTAATTTGGGACAGGGACAGGTTCACCCAACGGCCAACTTAACGATCGGGAAAGCCAATGCACTTTGTGATCTCCGCCACTTACGGTCCGACAGATCCGACGCGGGCGATGCTGCCCTTTATCTTCGCGGCGACCGCACTGCAGGATGGGGACACAGTAACGCTGATGCTATTCGCCGACGCGGTGTTTTCAGCCGTCGACGGGGCTGCAGCCGCGCTCGTGCCTGTCGGGCCGCCCAACAAATATGAAGATGTCGCCGCTCACCCAAATGCGACGGTCTTCGTCTGCAAGCCATGCCTTGAGGCCCGGGGTCTGACCGCCGCCTCTCTTGATAAGCGCGCCAAGCTCGGCGGCATGAACGACTTTCATGCGGCGGCGAAGCAACCCGACGCCAAAGTCGTGAATTTCTGACGGGCGCATCCGAGGCGACGCTCGCCAACCCTAACGAATCGCGCCCCCGTTGTGCCTCCAGACGCCAATCGAACGAAAAGGCTCGTTCAAGAGGGGGCGCCTCTCCAATCGCTGCCGCTGACGATCGTGCGCTATCGACGGAGACGCGCGGCCATGGCGCGGATCGCCGCGATGAAATTCTGCGCCTCGCTGTCCTCGGGTTCGAGTTGCGCCAGCCGCTCCGCTAGTTCGGCCGCGGCGGAGACGTCGGCCGCCTCGATCTCATAGGAGGCGAGCGCCATCAGAATGTCGCGGTCGAAGGGATGACGCGACAAAGCGGTCGAGAGCGTTTCGCGCGCTTTTTGCGGTGAACCGGTGTCATGCAGCGCAACGCCAAAAACATAAGCAAAGCGCGCGTCGTCGGGCGACAGAACGACCGCCCTTTCGAGACTCGCCATAGCTTCCGGCAGACGCTTTTGACGAATGAGGCTCAGGCCAAGCGCATGGGCGAGCGCGCCGGAGTCCGGGTTTTGCGCCAGCGACCGTCGCAGGGTATCTTCGGCGGCCTTTTCGTCGCCGCTGGCGCGCGCGATCTCTGCAAGCGAAATGGCGGCCGGCGTGAAGCTCTTGTCGAGCGCCAGCGCCTTCTCATAAGCCGCGCGCGCCGCGTCGACTTTACCGCGCGCGCGATGAAGGGCGCCGAGATTTGCCTGAGACTCCGGCCGCTCCGCGTTGAAGAGCTGCCCCGCCTCATATTCGGCGAGCGCCGCCTCGAAAGCGGGACGCGCCGCCGGCGCAAGATCCGCTTCCGCCTCTCCCGCCAGCGCGCGCGCGGCCTCCATACGCAGGAGACGCGTTTCATCGGTGAGCAAGGGCGTCAAAGCCTGTCGCTTCGTCGCGGCATCGCCGCTGGCGACGACGGCAACGGCGGCCGATCGCACGATTGGGTCGCCGTCCGAAAGCGCGCGCGTCGCGAGTGACGGCGCGGCGGCTGTGGGTCTTTGGCTCAACCGCTGAAGCGCACTGGCGCGGACGATCGCCAACTGTCCCTTGTCCTCGATGATCTGAGCAAGCGCCGCTCCGGCGCCGGGAGCTCCCCTGTCGGCGAGATGGAAGGCCTCGGCAAATGTCTGCGCGCCGGGCTTGCCGCCCATGTTCCAAGATTTCAAGGCCGCTACCGCCCAAGCCGCGGTTTTGTCCGCATGGCATTGATTACAGGCGTTGGGCGTCGCCAGCGCGGCGGTGCGGTCGGGACGCGGAATCCGCATCGAGTGGTCGCGCCGCGAGTCGACGCCCATATAGACGGTCGCCGGCATGTGGCAGTTGACGCATTCTGCGGCTTTCGATCCCGGCGCGTGATGATGATGCGTCGCCTGATCGAAGACCGCCGCCGAATGGCACTGGCCGCACAGCGCATTGCCCGCGAGCCGCAGCTTTCCCGAATGCGGATTATGGCAATCCGAACATGTCACGCCGGCCGCGTGCATGCGGCTTTGCAGAAATGAGCCGAAGTTATAGACCTCGTCGCGCTGCTGGCCGTCGAGGTGATAGAGCCCGGCCTCCAGCGTCACGGGTCGGAAGGCGTCGTAGAATCGCGCTGCCGCGACGGGATCGTCGGAGAATTGCTGGCGCCGCGCATGACAGCCGGCGCAAACGCGCGCCTCAGCGTCGCTTGCCGGCGGGCCGTTGCGCGTCGCGGTCGCGCCGGCGCCCGCCCGCCACGACACTCCCGCGCGCTGATCCAGGCCGAGGTCGAAACCATGGTGAGGCAAAGGCGTCGAGAGTGTCGTCGCCCATTCGACATGGCGCGACGCCGGGCCGTGACACGCCTCGCAGCCCACGCTGATTTCGGAGAAAGTCGTTGCGTAGATGTTCGCGTTCGCGTCGTAATTCTTGCGCAGATTGGTGGAATGACACCAGGCGCACTGATAGTTCCAGTTCTGGTCGATGCCCGTCCAGTGCAGCGGATCGCCCGCGGCGAGCTTGCGGTCGGGGTAGAGATCGAACCAGCGCTGCCCACCCTCTGCGGCAGGGCGCGCGTCCCAGGCGACGCCGAATGCCTGCAGGCGCCCGCCTGGCAATTCGAGAAGATATTGCTGCAGCGGATAAACGCCGAACACGTATTTGATAGCGAAATCGGCCGCCTTGCCGTCAGGCCCTTCCGTGCGGATGTAGAATTTGCCGTCGCGTTTGAAAAACAAGGTCTCGACCGCGCCCTTTCGGAAGGTCGCGCCATCGAAACGGCCCAGCACGGCGCTGTCGTCCGGTTCCTGCATCGCGACGCGGTGCTGCGACGCCAGCCAGTCAGCATGCTCGCTCGTGTGACAGGCCGCGCAGGCCGCGGAGCCCACGAATGTCGACGGGGACATCTGCGCCGCGGCGGCGGACGCGAGCCCACAAAAAACGGCTATGGCGGCGGCGAGCGCAGTCGCACGTCGGGACCAGAAAAACATCGCTCTCCCTTGCATTTTCAAAACCGCTAACGCCGTACGAATGCCTCATGTCTCAGCTTTGCCGCCAAGCGCTGCGTAAAGCAGGGAGCTGACATGCACGCGACTCGCCAACGGCTGGACGAAGCATAAGCGTTGAAGAGCCGGATCAGGAACTTAACAAAAGTGGAAGAATTTGCCCGGCCTGCGATGTGATCCGCCGGATGAGCCTGGCCAACCCGTGCAGGGGGAGCGCGCATCCATGGCGAACTGCTCAAGCCCGGCATCGAGGTCAGCCCAGCCACGGTCGGGAGGTATCTGACGTTGCGGTCCAAAACCCCCTCGCCCCATGTCGACCGCCTCATCGGCTCGATCCGCCGCAAATCATTGGAGCACAACGCTGCATCCAACCTCCCTCCGCCACAAAGATTATTGCGGTCCCGGAAGTCGACGGTCCGGCGGATCGTTGACTTAGAACCAATGGCATGATCGGCTCCGGCCGGTCGATCTTGATGAAAGCCCGTCGGCCTTCTAGGATTGGCGCACCTCCGCACTTGAAGATGGACAGATCACAAGAGCCGTTGCCGAGCCGCGATGAATATTGGTCGAAGGACCGCGTTCAGGCCCTTGCTCGTTTGGCCGCCACGCTGGCGGGGATCTATGTTTGCTCTCTCCTGTGGGCGCCTTTCCTATCGACGTTAACGTTGGCGGTCACGCTGGCGATTTTGTTTATTCCGGCCCATGAGCTTATCGAGCAGAGGC
>JBFXJV010000231.1:0-6026 GCA_050174515.1 Methylocystis sp. | reverse complement strand
CACTTTCACGTCGACGGCGTCGATCTTGTAGCTCATCGACTTGCCGTCGGCGTCATATTTGGTGAGCGACTCGTCGATGACGCCGCCGTTCTTCAAGGTCAGCTTGCGCTTGGCGTCGACGGCGTTGCCGCCGGTTCCTTCCGTCTTGGCGACGCCGGGATGCCAGCTCAGATCCTGGAAATTGCCGATGATCTCCCAGACTTTCGCGGCGGGCGCGTCGATTTCGATCTTTTCCACGACCTTCTGGCGCGAGGGGCCATGCGCCAACGCCGAGCCGGAGAGCATTCCGGCGGAAAGAAGCGACAGGGCCGCAACGGCAAAGGCGCGGCGCGCAAGCACAAACGTCATTAGTTTCTCCCGAGATGCCTGACCTTGGCCGCCAAACTGGGGCGGCAGGGCGCACATAAGGACGCCTGAAGCGGCGGCGTCAAGCGGAGAGACGCCAGCCGTCACACAACCGTCTTGCGAGAACGCCATCTGCGCGCCATGCCCTATCTGCGCGCGCTCGCCTTCGCCCTCACGCTGGCCGGCGCCTTCGTCTTTCTCGTCCCGCTGCAGGCATTGGCGCGCCGGCGCGGCTGGCCGATCCAGCATTGGATTCAGACGCGCTTCTGCCGCACGATTTGCGCCGTCATCGGCGTGAAGGTCGACGCGGTAGGCGCCCTGCCCTCTCCCGCGCCGCGCTTTGTCGTCGCCAATCATGTGTCCTGGACCGACATCATCGCGCTCGCGAGCCTCTATCCCTTCGTCTTCCTGGCGAAGAGCGAAGTCGCGCGCTGGCCAGTGCTCGGACTGCTGGCGCGACTGCAGGGCACGGTCTTCGTCGAGCGCGGCGCGAAGCAGGATGTCGCGCGCGTCAATGACGCGCTCGCGGACGTTCTGCGCGCCGGCCACGACCTCGTCGTCTTTCCCGAAGGCACGTCGAGCGACGGCGTCGATATTCTGCCCTTCCGCTCGGCGCATTTCGCGCCGCTGGAAATGATGAACGCGCGCGGCGAAACGCCGACGCTCGCGCCCGTCGCGATCGCCTATTCCGACGGCGCGCGAAGGATCGATGTCGGCTGGTACGGCGACATGACCTTCCTGCCCCATCTGTGGAGCCTGATGAAACGCGGCCGCGCGCGGTGCCACATCGGCTTCGGCGAAGCGATCGAGACGCAAGGCAAAGACCGCAAGGCGCTTGCAGCCGAGACGCAGGTGAGCGTGCAAATGCTGCTCAGTTCTCTGAGCGGACTTGCATCGCCACGCCCGCATCCCGCCGCCGGCAATCCTCATCCTGAGGAGCGACCGCAGGTCGCGTCTCGAAGGACGAGGACTGCGCGATTCACAACGCGCGGATCACAGTAATGTGTGAGGCGGCTGCTCGTCAGCCGCTGGAGGCGGTCCCTCGTCCTTCGAGACGCCTGCTGCGCAGGCTCCTCAGGATGAGGGACCTTATGCGTATCTGGGCCCTTTGCAAAAAACGAACGCTTGGTCGACACTCTGGGGCTAATTGTCCCCGAAATTTTGGTGAACATCCACATCTATTACCAATTTTTAAGATCAGCACTATATCTAGTTGACGTAACGCCACGACTCAAACACGATGGAGTCAAGAAATGGCGCGACGATCGGGTATCCAACGATCCTCGGCGACAGGCGTAAGCTTAGCGTCAGCATCGCAACCTCCAGTACGTTGTCCCCTCCGGCGAGCAATGCTCGCCGAGCGCGGTAAAGCGGTTGCGCCAATCATAAATGGACGAACCACACTTGGCGCTCACCGCGCTCAGGAATGTTGTTCTGCGCACTAGGGGGACCAGAGATGAAAATTGAGCGGCGCTACACCAAGTCTGGCGAATCTCCCTACGCGAATATCGCCTTCCGCACGACGAAGAGCGAAATCCGCAATCCCGACGGCTCCATCGTCTTCTCCCTCGACAATATCGAAGTTCCGAACCAGTGGAGTCAGGTCGCGGCCGACGTGCTGGCCCAGAAATATTTCCGCAAGGCTGGCGTGCCGGCGCGCCTGAAGCGCGTCGAAGAGAACGCCATCCCCTCCTTCCTGTGGCGCTCAGTCGCCGATACCGAGGCGCTCGCCGAGCTTCCCAAGGAGCAGCGCCACGTCTCCGAAATCTCGGCCAAGCAGGTCTTCGACCGTCTCGCCGGCGCCTGGGCCTATTGGGGCTGGAAGGGCGGCTATTTCGATACGGAGGAAGACGCTCAGGCGTTCCAGGACGAGCTTCGCTACATGCTCGCCACGCAGATGGCGGCGCCGAATTCCCCGCAATGGTTCAACACCGGCCTGCATTGGGCTTATGGCGTCGACGGGCCGAGCCAGGGCCATTTCTACGTCGACTACGCCAATGGCAAGATGGTGAAGTCGAAATCGGCCTATGAGCATCCGCAGCCGCATGCCTGTTTCATCCAGTCGATCGCCGACGATCTCGTCAATGACGGCGGCATCATGGACCTCTGGGTGCGCGAGGCGCGGCTCTTTAAATATGGCTCCGGCACCGGCACCAATTTCTCGAAGCTGCGCGGCGAAAAGGAGAAGCTTTCGGGCGGCGGCTCCTCCTCGGGCCTGATGTCCTTCCTCAAGATCGGCGACCGCGCCGCGGGCGCGATCAAATCCGGCGGCACGACGCGGCGCGCGGCGAAAATGGTCGTCGTCGACATCGATCACCCGGACGTCGAGCAGTTCATCGACTGGAAGGTGAAGGAGGAGGAGAAGGTCGCCTCGCTCGTCACCGGCTCGAAGATCGTCAAGAAGCATCTTAAAGCGATCATGCGCGCCTGCGTGAATTGCGAAGGCCCCGGCGACGACTGCTTCAACCCCGAGATCAATCCGGCGCTGAAGCGCGAGATCAAGCTCGCGCGCAGGAACGAAGTGCCGGACAATTACATCAAGCGCGTCATCCAGTTCGCCAGGCAGGGCTACAAGGACATAAGGTTCGACACCTATGACACGGACTGGGACAGCGAAGCCTATCTCACCGTCTCCGGCCAGAACTCAAATAATTCCGTACGCGTCACGGATGAGTTCCTGCAGGCGGTGGAGAACGACGGCGACTGGTCGCTCATCAAGCGCCTCGACGGCAAGGTTTCGAAGACGCTGAAAGCCCGCGAACTGTGGGAAAAGATCGGCTACGCCGCCTGGGCCTCCGCCGATCCCGGCATTCAGTTCCATACGACGATCAACGATTGGCACACCTGCCCTGCGGGTGGTCCCATCCGCGCGTCGAATCCGTGTTCGGAATATATGTTCCTCGACGACACGGCATGTAATCTTGCTTCGCTCAACCTGCTGCAGTTCCGCGATCCGGAGACGAAACGCATCGACGTCGATTCTTATGAACACGCCGTGCGGCTGTGGACCATCGTGCTCGAAATCTCGGTGCTGATGGCGCAGTTTCCATCAAAGGAGATCGCGCAGCTCTCCTACGACTACCGCACGCTCGGGCTTGGCTTCGCCAATGTCGGCGGCCTCCTCATGTCGTCCGGCGTCGCCTATGACAGCGAGGCGGGCCGCGCCATCGCCGGCGCGCTGTCGGCGATCATGACCGGCGTCTGCTATGCGACGTCCGCGGAAATGGCGAAGGAGCGCGGACCGTTTGTGCGCTTCATGGAGAATCGCGAGGCGATGCTGCGGGTGATCCGCAATCACCGTCGCGCCGCTCATGGCGAACGCGTCGGCTATGAACAGCTCGCGATGATGCCCGTGCCGCTCGACAAAGGCGCCTGTCCCGATCAGACGCTGATCGAGCGCGCCGGCGCCGCCTGGGACAAGGCGCTCGCGCAAGGCGAACTCTACGGCTATCGCAATGCGCAGGTCACCGTCGTCGCGCCGACCGGCACGATCGGCCTCGTGATGGATTGCGACACGACCGGCATCGAGCCCGATTTCGCGCTGGTGAAATTCAAAAAGCTCGCCGGCGGCGGCTATCTTAAGATCGTCAACCGCGCCGTGCCGGAGGGTCTGCGCGCGCTCGGCTATCGCGAAAGCGACATCGCCGAGATCGAGGCCTATGCCGTCGGCCACGCGTCTCTCTCCAATGCGCCCGCGATCAACACCGCGAGTCTGCGCGCACGCGGCTTCACCGACGAGAAGATCGCCGCGGTCGAGGCGGCGCTGCCCTCGGCCTTCGACATCAAATTCGTCTTCAACAAATGGACGCTCGGGCCCGATTTCCTCACCGAGACTCTGAAGGTTCCAGCGGCTTCGCTCGACGACAAGAATTTCGATCTTTTAGCCCATCTCGGCTTCGCCAAATCGGAGATCGACGCGGCGAATATCCATGTCTGCGGCGCGATGACTCTGGAAGGCGCGCCGCATTTGAAACGCGAGCACTATCCGGTCTTCGACTGCGCCAACCCCTGCGGGCGCACCGGCAAGCGCTATCTTTCGGTCGAGTCGCATATCCGGATGATGGCGGCGGCGCAGCCCTTCATCTCGGGCGCGATCAGCAAGACCATCAACATGCCGAATGACGCCTCGATCGAGGATTGCGAACAGGCCTATCTTCTGTCCTGGCGTCTCGGGCTCAAGGCCAATGCGCTTTATCGCGACGGCTCCAAGCTTTCGCAGCCGCTGTCGGCGCAGCTCATCGCGGGCGACGACGACATCGAGGCGATGGACGCCATCGAGGAAGTCGTGTCCGCGACGATGCCGGCGCGCGCTGCGGCAATCGCCGAACGCATCGTCGAGCGCGTCGTGCATCAGGTGATCCGCGAGCGCGAGAAGCTCCCCGATCGCCGCAAGGGCTATACGCAGAAGGCGGCGGTCGGCGGCCACAAGGTCTATCTGCGCACCGGCGAATATGCCGACGGGCGCCTGGGCGAAATCTTCATCGACATGCATAAGGAAGGCGCGGCCTTCCGAAGCCTGATGAATAATTTCGCCATCGCGATTTCGCTCGGCCTGCAATATGGCGTGCCGCTTGAGGAATATGTCGACGCCTTCACCTTCACCCGGTTTGAGCCCGCAGGTCCGGTGCAGGGCAATGACGCAATCAAGAACGCCACGTCGATCCTCGACTATGTGTTCCGCGAGCTTGCCGTCTCCTATCTCGGCCGCAACGATCTCGCCCATGTCTCGCCCGACGACATCGGCCATGACGTGCTCGGCAAGGGCCAGCATGAAGGCAAGGCGCCGGAGACGAATTCGGTCGTGTCGCGCGGATTGCTGCGCTCCAAGACCGACCGGCTGATGGTGGTGCAGGGCGGCGAAGCTCATGGCGCCGCTCGAAACATCGGCGGCGCTGTCGCCTTGAGATCAGAGCCGACGCCGGAGGCCGTGCGCGAAGCGGAAGCGCTGTCGTCGCTCGGCTGGACCGAGCCGACGAAGACCGTGCACGGCGTCGCCGAGAAACGCGCCGAAGCGCGCATGAAAGGCTATGTCGGCGAAGCCTGTCCTGAGTGCGCGAATTTTACTTTGGTGCGCAACGGGACGTGTTTGAAATGCGAGACGTGCGGCGCGACGACGGGGTGTTCGTGAGTTCGATGTTATTGGTGCTTTGTTACGCGAATTCGCAAATCTCACAGAATGGCGCGAGCCTGTCATTTGGAGATCAATATGACGACTTCGAAACGTGATGCATCGAAAGCTTCGAAACTTCTCAGAAGCAAGACATCTTCTAAAGATGTGAAGTCGGTGGCGGGATCTGATTTGGCGCAAGCAAAGCACAAGGCGGCAAAGAAAAAGAAGTGAAAGGGAATCGCCATGGCAGTCCTCGTCCTTCGAGACGCGCCCTACGGGCGCTCCTCAGGATGAGGACTGCTTGCTGGCGCGGTCACCATAGCGCGACAAGCGATCGGGGCGCGTCCTCAAAATACTGCGCAAGCCATGGCTCCTCAGGATGAGGAGCGAGCGAAGCTCGCGTCTCGAAGGACGAGGAGACGACACCAGTAGCGAGTGTTGACAGCCGCATGCGTCCTGCGATGCGCAAATTCTGAATCGCGCAGTCCTCGTCCTTCGAGACGCGCCCTGCGGGCGCTCCTCAGGATGAGGACTGCTTAGTGGCGCGGTTATTATAGCGCGACAAGGGATC
>JBFXJV010000230.1:0-6027 GCA_050174515.1 Methylocystis sp. | reverse complement strand
ATGTGATGCGCGCAGAGAAGCAATATCGGTCCGCCATCGCAGCCTCTATACAGGTGCGCTCTGAGCACTGGACCATGCTCAAGGTCGAATGGCGTTTCCACCCTGCGACCTATGTCGCTTTGTAGCGTTTCCTTTGTCCAGTAGGCGGCGTCAACGATCGAGAACCATTCGCCGAGCGGCGGGAGCGGCCGAGTCGAAACGACGGGGTCTCCACTCTCGATCCCATACACGCTGCGCAGCATTGCATGACGCTTCAACATGTCGTCGAGTGACGACTTCAGCGCCGCCTCGTCGAGCGGGCCGACAAATTTGAGAGCAAGATGAAGATTGTAGGCCACGCCCGCTGGTTCGAGCCGGTGAACCGCCCACATCGCTCGTTGTGTGAAAGACAGTGCGCCGTCGCTCGAAGCGTCTTCCGACGACGACGAAGCGCCGAAGTCCATATCGATGAGTTTTTCCGCCAACTCGGCGAAACTCATGTCCGAAAGCAGCAACGGCAAAGGAACCTCTGCGCCGAGCAATGACTCAATCGCATGCTTGAGCTCAACCATGCGCAGAGAATCGAGGCCATTGCGCAGAATTCCGGCCGTCTCGTCCAGTTCATTCTCCGGAACGCCAATCAGTCTCGCAGAAGTCGAGCGCAGGAAGCGGGTGATGAACGTGGCCTTTTGTGCGACGGGAAGAAGCGACAATGCGCCGCGCAACAATTCTTGCGCGCCCGTCGACGACGTCAAATCGTCACGTATTGCGCTATCGACCTCCGACGACCGGCCTGTGCGCGCCACAACATCGAGAGCCCCGTCGAGATAGCTGCGGCGACATTCTGCGCGCCGAATCTTTCCGCTCGATGTCTTGGGAATTGAGCCTGGCCGCACCAAGACAATCTCTTGCGGAGCCGCTCCGCATTCGGTTGTCAGGACTTCGCGAATTTTTCGAAACAGCGCTTGCGAACCGCTGTCGCGTAACAGAGAAAGTTGACCGCGTTGAGGCTCCGCGATGACGACGAGCGCCTCCTCTTCTCCCATCGGAGCCGAAAAGGCGGCGCAGCAACCTGGTCGCGTCTCTTCTACCTGCTCCTCTATGGCAAGCTCGAAATCCTGCGGATAGTAGTTTCTTCCGGCAATGATGACGAGGTCTTTTAATCTTCCAGTAATATACAGCTCGCCTCCCTCAATGAAGCCGAGATCGCCCGTTCGCAGAAAGCGCCTCGTCGATCGCCCTTCTAGCAAAGCATGAAAGGAGCGCTCAGTCGCTGAAGGTTGGCGCCAATAACCTTGCGCGACGCTCGGTCCGGCCACCCAAACTTCGCCGACTTTGCCTTCAGCGCAAGGTTCTAAAGCGCTGGGATCCACGATCGCCACATCGTGATCCGGCCAAGCTCGACCGCAACCAACCATCGACACGGAGTTGTCAGGCTGCCCAACTTTAGCGCGGTTTTCTTCGAGCGCGGCACGATCGACACGCCGTAGCTGCGGCGCCCGCCGCCCAGTCGGCGCCGTCACCACCAAAGTCGCCTCCGCCAAGCCATAACAAGGGTAAAAGCTCTTGCTATCGAAGCCGCAAGCGCGAAACTGCATGGCAAAACGCTCGAGCGTGGAGGCCCGCACCGGTTCGGCTCCACTGAAGGCGATTCGCCAACAACTTAGATCCAGCTCCCTTTTCTCGGCTTCATCGATCTTGCGTACACAAAGATCGAAAGCAAAGTTAGGTCCGCCGCTGGTATGCGCCCGATATTTGGAGATCGCCTGCAACCAACGAACCGGTCTCTCAAGGAAAGCCATCGGCGACATCAAAACCGCTGTTGCGCCGACGTAGAGCGGTTGAAGAATGTTTCCAATCAACCCCATGTCATGATAAAGCGGCAGCCATCCGACGAGTGTCGACGATTCGTTGTGATCGAAACTCTCCTTTATCAAGGCTTGATTAGCGAGCAGATTGCCGTGCGTAACCATCACGCCTCGCGGATTGCCCGTCGACCCCGATGTGTATTGGAGAAACGCCAACTCCTCCGGCTCGATCGCAACGGGCCGCCAGTTTTCCGCCCCTGCGACGATTTGGTTGGTTGCGATCCACTCGAGTCCTTCTGCACGGAATGTCGTTTCTGCGGCGGCGACAAACTTTTCCCGAAGCGTTTGTGTCGTCATAATCGCAACTGGCGCAGCGTCTGAAAATATCGACTCGAGACGCTGAAGATGACGGCCGGAAGGCGGATATGCCGGAACCGCAATGACTCGGGCGTAAAGCGATGCGAAGAACGCTTCGATATACTCGAGTCCCGGCGGATAGAGCAGCAGCGCCCGTTCGCCCTGTTGGATCCTTTCCTGTATGTGCGCCGCGATCGCTCGCGCGCGGCTATCGAGCTCCGCGAAGCTTAGACGAGCGCTCTCGTTCTCACCATCTCCCAGAAACACATAGGCAATGTCATCGCCGTGGGAGGCGGCTCGCATACGCAATAGACTCACGAGATCTCCGACATTTGCGAGTGAGCCTTCGTCGGCGCAAGCGCCTCCTGACTTGCAAATCATCCTCGTGCTTCCTGCTGTTCCGACATGGCGCGCGCCAAGCTCCCATCTCAAGAGACGTAATTGAGATAGGAGCGGTAGTACGGCAACAATGCTTCCGCTGAGACGCCGCTCCACAATCCAAATGCGATGATCGCGTTGTAGTAAACGTTCTTTCCGGGCATCCCGCGCATCCCAGCAATCAGCCCCGCGAGCGCGCTGCCTTTTGTGTGCCAGTCCACGTTGAAAGAGAGCGCGCAGTCGAGACTGCGCACGTGATGAAGCGTCCCCGGCGGAATGTACAGCATGTCGCCGGGACCAACGATCACCTGAACCGGTGTCGCTAAGCGATAGAGCGGATGCCGCTCATAATCCGGCTGTTCGACGTCCACTTCAAACCAGCGCCAATTGTTACGATAGCAATATTTGGCCTGTTCATATGGAACCATCGTGAATCTCTTTGCGCCAACTACTTGAAAAAATAGATTATGCGTCAAGAGACAGTCGAAATGCAACGGCGTCACGCTTCCCGTTGGACCGAGGAAGAGCTGAGCGAACTTCGGCCATAACGTCCGATACCATGCAGGAAAATAAGCGGACAGCGAATCGAGACCCGAAGGAGCATCTGGCACAATGCTTGTGAGCGGAACGTCGTGTAGATATGCCGGTCTTCGGTCTGCGTCATCGCCCCTCGATTCATAATCGCGAAGCACATCAATATATTCGCCTAGTCGCGCGACTTTGACCTTGATTTCCGAACCATCCCACTCTTTCAAGTGAACGATTCGGTCGCCTGAGCGACGAGTCAGGTAATCCAGGCTCCATAGCGAACATAGCGCGCAATCCTTCATCGCGCCGGAGATGACAACCGGCCGTCGTGGATGAACAAATTGCTCGAAGAACTCATCAGGCCCCAGCCGATCCACTGTGTCCACTCTAAAGTCGACTGACATCGCTCTTCCCAAATTTCGACCGATGCGGCGGCTGATGATCTTCGCTATCGCATGCACGTAAGCCTCAACGATCTCTTATCTCAGCACGAGATCCAATATGAATTGGATCGGATGAAATCCGAGAAACAAAGGAGCGCGCATACCGACGAGCCTCCTTGTAGGGATTCGTTGAGCGAGTGGTTTAACTCAAGCCTCGCCGGCTTCAATCTCCGCCATCTGTTTGCGAAGGCTGAGAGGCCGCATGTCGGTCCAAACTTCCTTGATATAGGCTAGGCATTCAGGCTTCAGTCCGGTCTTTCCGACAGCACTCCATCCCTTCGGGATCTCCTTGTACTCCGGCCAGATCGAATACTGTTCCTCATGGTTCACCACCACGGCGTAGATCAGGTTTTCATCTTCTTCCCAAGTCATGATCAGCACCTCCCCAATTAAATCCGCGCATCCGTTCGATTCAGAACATATTCTTGGCGTCCCATGCTTAGCTGGACCAGTTTAAGCGGTGAGCGCCTCTCGGACGGCAGCTCTCACCGCATCACCAAAACGATCGACGATCGCTGCAATATCACTCGGGTTCAGGATCAACGGCGGCAACATTCGAACTACTGCGCCATTCCTTCCCCCTAATTCGACAATCAGCCCACGTCGCAAGCATTCATGTTGAATCTCGCGTGCAAGTTTCGGAGAAGGCAGTGGAAAGCCTATCGACGCATCGCTCACGCAGTGGTCGACAATTTCGACGCCGATCATTAGACCCCGTCCGCGTACATCGCCGATACAGGGCTCTTCCCGCGCCACTCCTTCTAGTTCTGTGCGTAAGATGCGTCCCATTTCCGCAGCGTTGTGCTCGAGACTCTGCTCGCGCACGTACCGGATCGTCTCCGCGCCCGCTACAAAAGCGAGTTGATTCCCGCGAAACGTTCCCGCATGTGCTCCGGGACGCCATTCGTCCAGATCGCGATGATAGAGCACGACCGCGAGCGGCAGGCCTCCGCCAATGGCTTTCGACAAGACAAGCACATCTGGTATGATGCCAGCATGTTCGAACGCATACAGACGACCTGTTCGTCCGAGACCGGTTTGTACCTCGTCGATTATGAGAGGAATGCCTCTGCGTTGAGTCAATCGACGGATCGCACGGAGCCAGTCATCGGGAACGCAATTCACGCCCCCCTCTCCCTGAACAATTTCCAGGATCATCCCTCCTGGAACCAAGACGCCGCTATTGGAGTCGTCAAGCATCGACTCAATATACCGGAGCCCCAAATCCGCCCCCGCGCGACCGCCTACACCGAATGGACAGCGATATTCCGAGGGAAAGGGGAGAAACTGCACTTCGGCCGATAGTCCGCCAATCGCGATTTTCGGAACGCTTTCCCCGCTTACGCTCAACGCGCCGAGAGTCATGCCATGATAGGCGCCGTGAAAGGCCAATAGTCCGCGCCGCCCGGTCGCGGTCTTGACGAGTTTTAAGGCCGCCTCAATCGCGTCAGCGCCGGACGGCCCGCAAAACTGAATCTTGAATTGCTCCGCGAAACGAGACGGCAGACTTGCGAATAGCTCACTGACAAAGCGATCTTTGAGTGGAGTCGCCAGATCGAGCGTTTGAAAAGGAATGTCTTCGCTCAATGCATGTTGAATCGCATTGACGACCACCGAATGATTATGGCCGAGAGCGAGAGCGCCGGCTCCCGCTAAGCAATCGATATATTCCCTTCCTTCGACATCCCAGACTCGAAGTCCGCGACCCGCCTTCAAAGCCAACGGAAGTCGGCGTGGATAGGTCCGCGCATTCGATTCTATCGCCGCTTGACGATCCAGATATTCGTTGCCGAACGACGTATAGAACGGACGCCACCCAACATCTGCGGGCGTGCCCGCCAGACGCCCCGCGCCCTTGGCGAATTGCTGCACCGAAGGCAATGTATCTTCGACTTTTGCTCCCAGCACGCTTGCGCCTTGAGAAAAATTCTTTTCGGGCTGCAACGATTCCGGCGCCATGACATTCAGCCCGCATCTCTTATAAGGCGATTCATTATCGAGAGGAATCAAAGCTTCTTTCGGCGCCGATTACGGCGTTCGATCCGGCCCTCACGGTCGCCTAGATTTGTCCTCACCCTAGACGTATCACGATGCCGAATCGTGCCTAAAAAAGTGCAGCAAACCAAAATTCCTTTTCTGCAGCCCACGTCTGACAACGATCCAGAACTGTTCGTTGTGCGTGCGCCTCCTAAGGATAACTCAGGCGTCGGCGCGAGTTCTATAGCAATGCAAATTAATCATCGTGCACGATTTAGACCCTGCAGTTTGGCGACCAGACGAGCGAGAAATAACTCTTCACATCCTCTAAAGAAGAAGTGACCTCCTTCAAACATTTCCAACGTCGTACGCGCGGATGTTTCACTCGACCATGCGGCAAGACTGCCCTCTTCAATGTCATCGTCCTTTCCTCCAAACACGTGAATATTCGACTGGAGACGTCTGGAACCAGAGCTTTGAAAACTAGCGCATACCCTGTAGTCCGCGCGCAGCGTTACGAGGGTTGCCTTCAGCAATTCGAAGTGATCGAAAACGTC
>JBFXJV010000229.1:0-6027 GCA_050174515.1 Methylocystis sp. | reverse complement strand
GGAGGCGAAGGACGGCGCGCTCGACTGGAAGCGGAACGACTGGGTCGCCTTTCTCGGCGCGTCATATTTCCGGGCGATCGGCGAACTGCGCCAATATGGAATGTCGGCGCGCGGCATCGCGCTCGACACCTGGCAAATGGGCGCGAACGAAGAATTCCCCGACTTCACCGAGATCTACATCGGACCGGAGACGGCCGACGGCGTCGTTCTGCACGCGCTGCTGGAAGGGCCGTCGATCGTTGGCGCCTATCGCTTTCTGATGACGCGCGGCAAGGGCGTCGTCATGGACATCGACTGCGCGCTCCATTTGCGCGGCGCCTTCACCCGCTTCGGCGTCGCCCCGCTTACCTCGATGTTCTGGTTCTCGGAGACGATGAAGCCGACGGCGATCGACTGGCGGCCGGAAGTGCATGATTCCGACGGGCTGAGCATGTGGACCGGCGCCGGCGAGCGCCTGTGGCGGCCGTTGAACAATCCAAAGGGCGTCATGGCGTCGGCGTTCGGCGACAACAATCCCAAGGGCTTCGGCCTGATGCAGCGCGACCGCAATTACGATCACTATCTCGACAACGTCTTTTACGATCGCCGTCCGAGCGTATGGATCGAACCCAAGGGCGACTGGGGCAAGGGCGCGATTCAACTCATCGAAATCCCGACCGACGACGAAATTCACGACAACGTCGTCGTCGTCTGGGTTCCGGAGAAGCCCGCCGTTCCGGGCGCCTCCTTCGAATATTCCTACCGGCTGCACTGGCTCGCCGACGAGCCCTATCCAACCAAGCTCGCGCGTTGCGTCGCGACGAGACTCGGCAATGGCGGACAGCCCGGCAAGCCGCGGCCTAAGGGCGTGCGCAAATTCATGGTGGAGTTTCTCGGCGAGCCGCTGGCGAAGCTCCCCTTCGGCGTAAAGCCGGAACCCGTGTTATGGGCGTCGCGCGGAACCTTTTCTTACGTCTTCACCGAAGCAGTGTTCGACAATGTGCCGGGCCATTGGCGGGCGCAATTCGACCTGACGGTACAGGGCACAGAGCCTGTGGAGATGCGCTTGTTCCTCAAGAACGGCGATGAGACGCTGTCGGAAAACTGGCTCTACCAGTATCATCCCTTCTGATCCAAGGCTCACGATCCTCGAGCGCGCATTTGGCGCTTACGTTGAAAACATGGGCGATTCATTTCGTAAGCATGGGCGCTAGCTGAGCGCTCACCGCCTCGCTATAGGCTTCCATTCCCTTAAAATTAAAGTGCATATCGTTCTTGAAGTAATATTTTTCCGGATGGCCATCGAATGCGGCCTGAAGATCGGGCAGCGAGTCATAGAATTTGACATTGTTAGCGACCGCCACGTCTTTGACCGCCTCAGAAATCACATTGTTAAATGCCGGTCCACCCGCTTCGCCGCTCAGATGCTCGAGATGCGGGTGCCTGATAAATATAAGGCGCTCCAAGTCGAAGCCATACTCCTTCAGCGCACTGATTATTTCTTGGACATTGCTCTTAAAAAAGGACAGTTCAGCTTTGAACTTGGTCCGCGCCGACTCGACGTCGAGCTTGGACAATTCAAAAATGGCGTCATTTTCTTTTGTCCTTTGTGCAGAAAAAGAGTTTATAAGTTTCAAATATTTGGAAGATTGAATTTTGATCAATCTCACAATGTAGGAGTTTTGGGCCCTGACGCTATCTACTTCATTCATGACTTCTTGGTAGCCGCTTCCCGATTTGACGGCAATGTTTCTACCGAGCGCATCTCTGGTGATAAATTGCTTATAACGAACGTTGTCATCATAGAAATCCGTCTCATCAATGTCTACTATAATGTAATCCGGCTGGATTATCGGATACAACGTCCTTATCTGCGGCACGAATATTGCCGGAGAATAAGATGAAAGTCCCCCGTTAAACGGTTCAATGCAAATATTTTCCTTGGCGAGCGATTTCGTTATTAGAAATGGGATCGTGTGCGCCTCATCATAGCCCTCCATAAACGAATCCCCGAGAAAGAGGATCTTTATGGGGCGCGCGCAATTTTTTGGCCGTTCGAGGCCGGAATACTGCCGGATGCCTAACTTGTCGAATTTCCGTCCGGCGATTGCGGCGCTCGTGTTGGGCGCATGATTGAGAATGTCCGACGGCGACTGGTTGATCAAACTGGTGAACTCTAATTCATAGATTGGCCCGAATATTTGTTGTAATCTAAGCACTATTTCTATCCCCGCGATGCCAAGAAGCGTCATAATGACATAGAAGGCGAGAACAACGGCGACGCTCGGTTTCTTCTTGGCGGCTTCTCTATTATTCATTACCGAAGTCCTTGTGCGCTGAGGGGCATTTTTGCGAGGCCCTCGTGAGGGCGTCACTTGAGCGAGAGACGGCGTGCTGCGCGAAGCTACCACGCGCGTTTGGAATTTCCGCAAGGCTCAGCCGCCGCCGCCATTCTGCACCAAAAAGTTCGCTGGCTTCAGCGGCCACGAACATCGCCCCAATTCCCTGCCGTCGCGAACGCCAGAACTTACCCCAGTCGAGAACGTCCGGCGGCCTTGCGCCGGCTCCGGCGCTCCAATCGGATCTTCGACACCGTCTCGATCGACATGCGCCATCGGGCGCGCATTGGTCAGCCGACCCGAAAACCGGGCTTAGCCGAACTTGGCCAGACTTGTCTCGGGGCGCCGATCATGCGATTTGAGCCGAGCTTGCCAAGCAAAAATGGATCGCTTTCCGAGCGCCAGTCCAATGAACAATTAGGCACGCAGCTTTAGCAATATACGCTGCAACTATATTATGATTGGACCATCATCGGGCGCCGTCCGCGACACTGGAGGGGATGAAATGCAGGTCGTCATACTTGCAGGCGGCATGGGAACACGAATTTCCGAGGAATCTTATCTCCGCCCGAAGCCCATGATCGAGATCGGCGGTCGCCCAATCTTATGGCACATTATGAAAATCTATCACCACCATGGCGTGGACGATTTTGTTGTTTGCCTAGGCTATAAAGGCTATATGATCAAAGAATATTTCGTGAATTACTTCATGCACAACGCGGATATAACCGTCGACGGCGAAACCGGGCAGGTTGAATTTCATAATCGTAAGAGCGAGTCCTGGAAGATCACGCTGGTCGACACCGGCGAATCGTCGATGACCGGCGGGCGGCTCAAGAGAGTCCGCGGCTACGTCAGAGAGGCGCAGCCTTTCTGCTTCACTTACGGTGACGGCGTGGCCGACGTGGATATCGGAGCGCTGATCAAATTTCATCGCGCGCATGGGCGCAAAGCCACCCTCACCGCTGTGGCGCCGCCCGGCCGTTATGGCGCCTTGTTTCTGGAAGGCGACGCCGTCACCAGATTCATCGAAAAGCCGCCAGGCGACCAGGGTTTCATCAATGGCGGATTTTTCGTTCTGGATCCGTCCGTAATCGACTATATCGACAGCGACGCGACGCCTTGGGAAGCAAAGCCGCTGGAACGTTTGGCGGCGGAAGGAGAATTACGCGCCTATAGGCATGAGGGATTTTGGCAGCCGATGGATACGCTGCGCGACAAGAATCGGCTCGAGGCCTTGTGGGATAGCGGTCGAGCGCCATGGAAAGTATGGAGCTGAGGCGTCCAATTTGTCCGAGGCGCGCCCGAAATCGAGGGAATATGAAGCAGGACTGGCGGGATTGAAGCGTGGATAAATGGAGGACCTTGGCCGGCCGGCGCGTTCTTTTGACCGGCCATACCGGCTTCAAGGGCGCATGGCTGGCGCTCTGGCTTGATCGACTGGGCGCTGACGTCTTCGGTTTTGCGCTGCCGCCTGAAGGCGACGCAAGTCTTTACGAGATGGCGCAGGTCGGCGAGCGTCTGGATTCGACCTTAGGCGATCTGAATGACCTCGAATCGGTCGAAGCCGCCGTAGCAAAGGCCCGCCCGCAAATCGTTTTTCATCTAGCCGCGCAGGCAATTGTGCGCCGGTCGCACGTCGACCCCCTCGGCACGCTCGCAACCAATGTCATGGGCGCCGCGAATCTGCTGCAGTCTCTCCGCCGCGCGCCTGACCTTTCGACGATTCTCGTCGTCACCTCCGACAAGGTCTATGCGAATGACGAGGTAGGCGCCGCCTTCGCGGAAGACGCGCCGCTCGGCGGCAAGGACCCCTACTCGGCCTCCAAGGCGGCGGCCGAACTGGTAACGCGCTCTTATGCGCAGTCCTTCTTCAAAGAAGGCGGCGTGAAGGTCGTCACAGCGCGGGGCGGCAATGTCATTGGCGGCGGGGATTACGCAGCCGATCGCATCGTTCCCGACATCGTGCGCGCGGCGGCGAAGAACGAGCGGCCAGTGCTGCGCATGCCTCACGCGACGCGCCCGTGGCAGCATGTGCTTGATTGCCTGCATGGATATCTGACCTATGTTGACGCGCTCGAACGCGGCGAGAACCTTCCGGGCGCGCTGAATTTCGGGCCGGACCCGACAGCGCCGATCACTGTGGGCGAACTCACCGAGGAAATGCTCAAAGCGCTCGGCCGCGACGCCAGCTACGAACATCAGCCGCTCGATTCGCGCGAAATGAACGTTCTGGCGGTCGATTCCTCGCGCGCCCGCGCGCTTCTCGGCTGGCGGGACCGCTTGCCCGGCCGGCTGGCGATCGATTGGACCGCAGACTGGTACCGCGACGCCGTCGCGGGGCGCGACCCGCTGGCGACAACGCTCGCACAGATCGACGCCTTCGAGAAACTTTCTGGATAAGAGAATGCAACCGCCAGCCTGCCGCTTTTGCGGCGCACCTCTGAAACATGATTTCGTCGATCTCGGCTCGACGCCGCTCGCCAATTCCTATGTGACGGCGAAGGAGATTGCGGGAGGACTCGACAAGAGCTTCCCGCTCCATGCGCGCGTTTGCGACGCGTGTTTCTTAGTGCAGGTGGATGCGCCGGTGTCGTCCGAGGCGATCTTCTCCGATTACGCCTATTTTTCTTCTTATTCCGACAGCTGGGTCGCACATGCCCGCCGTTACGCGGACGCGATGATCGAGCGGTTCGGACTTGGCCCTCAGTCGCTCGTGATCGAAGTCGCGTCAAATGACGGCTATCTGCTGCAGCATTTCATCGCGCGCGGCGTCCCTGTGCTGGGCGTCGAGCCGGCGGCCAATGTCGCGGAGGCGGCGCGCGCGAAAGGCGTGCCGACAGAAGTCGCCTTTTTCGGCAAGGAGACGGCCCGCAAGCTGGCGGCGCGAAGCGTCGCCGCCGATCTTACGGCCGCCAACAATGTGTTGGCGCATGTGCCTGAAATCGGCGATTTCGTTGCCGGATTTGCAGAAATCCTCAAGCCTGACGGCGTCGCCACCTTCGAATTTCCGCATGTCTTGAATCTCATCCGTGAACTGCAATTCGACACGATCTATCACGAGCACTTCTCCTACCTCTCGCTCGTGGCGGTGGAGCGCGTTCTCGCCGCGAGCGGCCTAGTTGCTTTCGACGTCGAGGAACTGCCGACGCATGGCGGCTCCCTGCGCCTTTACGTATGCCGTAAAGGCGCGGGTCATGCGCCGACGCCGCGCCTGGAGGAGGCGCGCCGCGCCGAAAGCGCCGCGCGTCTCGACGCGATCGAAGGTTATGCGGGCTTCGCCGAGAAGGTCGATGCCGTGAAAGCGTCGTTCTTGAATTTTCTCGCGCGCGCCAAGGCGGAAGGGAAGACGGTCGCCGCCTATGGCGCGGCCGCCAAGGGCAACACTTTCCTCAATGTCTGCGGCGTGAATGCGGATGACATCGTCTGCGTCTACGACCGCAGCGCCGCCAAACAGGGAAAATTCCTGCCAGGAAGCCATATTCCGATCCGCGCGCCCGAGACGATCTGCGAGACGCGCCCCGATTATCTGGTGATCCTTCCGTGGAACCTTAGGGAGGAGATCATGGAACAGATGGCCGAGATTCGTCACTGGGGCGGCAAGTTCGTCACCGCCGTCCCTGAAACGCGAGTGTTCGACGCTTGAGATTTGCGCCGACAGAAATACCGGGCGTGATCGAAATCGCGGCCGAGCCGCGCGCCGACGCGC
>JBFXJV010000228.1:0-6051 GCA_050174515.1 Methylocystis sp. | reverse complement strand
CGGCGCTGCACGCGCTTCGCCAATGGATGAAAGCCCACTCTCGCCGCACCGAACCGCTGAACGAAGCCTGGGGCAATGACTTCTGGTCAATGGACTATCGAAGCTTCGACGAAATCGAGCTTCCCAATCTGACCGTCACCGAGGCCAACCCGTCGCATCTGATGGATTTCCAGCGCTTTTCGTCGGATCAGGTCGTCGCTTTCAATCGCCGACAGGTCGAGATCATCAGACGCCATGCGCCGCACGCGACGGTCCTCCATAATTTCATGGGCTCATTCGTCGACTTTGATCATTACGCGCTCTCAGATGACCTCGATGTCGCCACATGGGACAGCTACCCGCTCGGCTTTCTCGAACGCTCGTCGCATGGCGACGACTTCAAGCGGCATTACATGCGGGTCGGCGATCCCGACTTTCAAGCCTTTCATCACGATCTCTACCGCGCCTGCGGGCGCGGCCGATGGCAGGTGATGGAGCAGCAGCCGGGTCCGGTGAACTGGGCGCCGTGGAATCCGGCCCCCACGGACGGCGCCGTGCGGCTCTGGACCTTCGAGGCCTTCGCCGCCGGCGCCGAGACCGTGAGCTATTTCCGCTGGCGCCAGGCGCCCTTCGCGCAGGAACAGATGCATGAAGCGCTGTTGCTCCCGAACGCCGAGCCGAACGAAGGCTTTCATGTCGCCGCGCGCGTTTCAAAAGAACTCGATATACTCGATGCGCGCGTTGAAACATGTCGCGCGCCGGTCGCGCTGATCTTCGATTATGAGAGCGCCTGGGCCTGGCGCATTGAACCGCAAGGTCAGAACTTCGCCTATTTCGACCTCGTCTTGTCGATTTACCGAGGGCTGCGGCGCGCCGGTCTTTCCGTCGACGTCATTGCGCCGACCGCAGCGTCCGTCGCCGAGCGCCGGCTGATCATCGCGCCCGCCCTCTTTGCGCCATCTCAGGGCTTCGCGCAGGCGCTCGCGGAGAGCGGCGCGACGATCCTGCTGGGTCCGCGCACCGGATCGAAGACCGCCGACTTTCACATTCCCGCCGATCTGCCTCCGGGAGTCTTGCGAAATCTCATCGATATTCGCGTCAGACGAGTCGAGAGCCTTCGTCCCGGCGCGTCGACTAAGATTGCTGACGAAGGCGCCTTCGTGCGTTGGCGTGAGTGCTTGCTGATCGGAGAGAATGTTCAGCGCGAACTTACATCGGACGATGGCGAAACCGCGCTCGCGCGATGCGGCGACGTCTTTTATCTTTCAGGCTGGCCCGACGAAGAATTGCTGGGAAGCGTCCTGCGTCGCCTGTTCCAGGCCGCGCAACTGTCGACGCTCGATCTTCCGAAAGATATCCGCGTCCGCGACAATGGCGGGATGCGCTACGTCTTCAACTATGGGTCCAAGCCAACCGATATTTCGGCGCTCATCGGCGACGAAGCTCTGCTGCTTGGCGAGCGTCTTCTCGAACCTTGCGGCGTCGCCGTCTTCAGGCGCTCACCGTCTTGAAGCGACGATTTCAGAACACGAGCAAAGAAGCGACGATAAAATAGGTCATGAGCGAAAACGTATCCTGCACCACGGTGGCGACCGGGCCGGAGCCGAGCGCCGCATCATAACCGAGCCTCGCGAAAATCCAGGGCATCAGGAACCCGAACGCCGTCGCGATGGTGCTGGCCACCGCCAATGATATCCCGACGGTCGCCGCGAGGCCGACGCTCGAAAAGAAAAACCAGACGATCGGAAAGGCGAGACAGCCGAGCATCGAGCCAAGCAGCGCGCCGGTGCCGAGCTCCCCGGCAAAGAGCGGCAAGAGAGCCGAATCGGTCAAGGACAGACCGCGAACGACAACGACTTCCGATTGCGTGCCGACTGAATCGGCAAGATACACGATCGCGGGTATGAAGAACGCGACCGCAATATGAGCGCTGAGCGCGGCCTCGAAGCGCGACATCATCGCGGTCGCCGCGGCGCTGCCCGCCATGCCAACGAGCAGCCAGGGCAATCTGTATAGCGCACGACGGTGCGGCGCGGCGGTCAATGCGTCTTTCGCGGATTCTGACTTGTCGAGAATGCCCACCATATGATGCAGATCCTCGAGATGCTCGTCACGCAAGATCGTCATCAGCGCGCGAGCAGGCACTGCGCCGAGAAATCTGCCCTCCGCATCGCAGACGGCCAGGATCGAAAGCCCCGAACGAATGGCGACGCTCGCCGCGTCCTCGCGGTCTGCATTATATGGGACGCTATAGATGTCGGCTGCTCGTGCGATATCCTGCAGAGCCGTCGTCTCCGCCGCGCCAAGAAGATCGCGTATGGCGACGACGCCGCAAAGGCGACTGTCGTCGCCCAGCACAAAAACATGCGAGGCGTCGTCGAATCGCTCTCCGATCAACCGCGCGCGCGCTTCGCCGACGCTCTGCCGCCAACCGGCTACGGGAACGCGGGTTACGAGATAGCGCTCCACCGTTTGGTTATTCGGCTCCGCCGACGGCGCATCGGTGGGCGTCAGGATATGAGACATTGCGGTCATGGCTTCTGATGTTCGTCTGGGATCGCCGAGCGGCTCCCGGCCGTGAATGCCTGGCGCGGCTCCGCAGCTCATAGGATACGCCTCATCACAATGATGTGACGCAGCCTCGCCGCCTCACGCCTTTTCGCAGACGCGTCAATTTTGCATAATAGCCTGCGCAGGCTAAATAGACTGCGCAAGCTAAGACGCCGCTTTGGCTTCGCGGCGCTGCGTTTCCTGAGCGAATCGGACCGGAGTCGAAGCGATGAAACCCTTTGGATTTGCATTGGGCCTTATCACAGGCGCCGCGGCCGTCTTGCTCGTCAACCGTCAGGGAACGCAACGCGTGCGTCCGGTCGCCAAAGCGGCGATGAAAGCCGCGCTGATGGCCTATCACGAGGCGCGCGTGCAAGGCGCCGAACTCGCCGAAGCCGCGGAAGATCTCTTCGCCGAAGCGAAGGCGGAAGCCGCCGCCGATATATTCGCCGCGGCGATGGCCGAAGCCCAGGCGAAAGCGAAGCGGGAACCGAAGCCCGAAGCGGCCTCCAAATCCGAGACCGAGGCCCCGGTGTCGCGCGCCGGCGGCGAGAGCGCGTAGATGAGCGGCGAATCTCTGCCATTGGCGCAAGTCGCTCACGCCATGCCGGGGCGCGCGCGGCTGCGGATCGCCGACCGTCGCGGCGACGCCGCTTACTTTGCTTTGGTCTCCAAGGCTCTTTCGGCGATCGCCGGCGTTCGCGCCGTCGAAGTGGCGCCGATGACGGGCAGCATTCTCATACAGCACAGCGGTCCCTTGGCGCGCATCGGCGTCGCCGCGCAGGAGGCGCAGCTGTTTGTCGTCGGCGAAGCGACTGCAACGCCGCGCGAGACCACGGAATTCTCGATCAATCCACAGGTCGTCGCCGCGCTTGCGCTTCTTGCCGCGGCGCTTTGGCAAATGTCGCGGGAGCGCTTCCTGCCGCCGGCGATCACTTTGCTTTGGTATGCGAGCCGGCTCGGCGGCCTATGGTCGCTCGATGGCGATGGCGACAATGGCGAGTGAACTTAGCCCTTAAGCGCTTCAGCGACGTCGATCGCTTCCCAGGGGAGATCGAGATCGGCCCGGCCGAAATGGCCATAGGTCGCCAGCGGCAGATAAAAGCCTTTCGCGCCGGCTGTTTGCGGCGCTATGCGCAAGCCAAAGCGGCGGACGATCGCGGCAGGACGGAAATCGAACCGTTCCGCCACCCGGCCGGCGAGCTTCTCGTCTGCGAGTCGGCCGGAGCCGAAGCTTTCGACCGAGAGGCTGAGCGGCTCCGCCTGCCCCGCCGCGTAAGCCACATGAACCTCGCAGCGCTCGGCGAGGCCCGCCGCGACGATGTTCTTCGCCGCATGCCGCGCGGCGTAAGCGCCGGCGCGCTCGATGCGCGAAGGGTCCTTGCCTGACAGCGCCGAGCCGCTCTGGCGCGCGATCTCGCCATAAGAGTCGATCCCGTTCTTGCGTCCGGTCAGACCGGCGTGACGCGCCGGTCCGCCGATTTCGAACGGCTCCCCGGCGTTGACTTGAACTTTCGTCCGAGCGTCAGGCCTCATCTCGCCCGCGGAAAGCGCCTCGAGCGCGATGACGCGCAAACGTTCGAACCTGTCATCTTCCGCCGGTTCGCCGTCAAAGGCGACCGTCAGCGATACGCCGTGAATCCGCGTCGGGCGACCGCGATGAAACTCGACCGACACCTGCGTCTTGGCGTCGGGCGAGAGCGAGGAAAATCCGTCGCGACGCGCGGCGTCAAGCGCCCACGCGACCTTATGCGCGAGGCTGATCGGCGCCGGCATGAATTCGGGCGTATCGCGGCAGGCGTAGCCGAAAACATTGGCTTGCTCATGCGCCACGCGCCTGCCGATCGCCGCATCATCTTCGAGCGACTCAAGCGGCGGCTCGCGCGCTTCGAGCGGCAACTCGACAAAGCTCGTCAGGATCGAGCAATTGCGCGCGTCAAAGCTCCCCGCGGCATAGCCGGCGTCTTGCATCACGGCGCGCGCGAGCGCCGGCAGATCGACGAGCGCGTCGGCGGCGTAGCGCGCCGCGAGAAAGACGACGCCAGTCGCGAGCGCGCATTCTATGGTTGCGCGCGCACGCTCGTCTTCGCGCAGCAATGCGTCGATCGCCGCGTCGCTGATCTGATCGCAAAGCTTGTCTGGATGCCCAGGCGTCACCGACTCGGACGTGAAGATCATGTCAGCAGACACGGTTTTCTCCGTTGGCGCGCAATGGCGCCTGTTCGCGATCCGCGATTGCGCCGATGATATCGTTGGCGAGCGAACTGCCGAGAGCGATTGCGCCGATCCGCATGAGATCGCCGGGGCCGAGCGGCGACAGGCCGAGAAGGCGCCGGGTCAGCGGAAAAAGCTGCGCGCCAAGCTGCAACAGCAAGGTCGCGCCGACGCCGCCGTAGAGCATTGCATTCGGCGGCCTGCCGATCTCGGCGCTCAAGCCCCGTCGCTCGGTTCGGCAGGACAGGCTGTGGAGCAGTTGCGCGCAAGTTATGCCGTGAAACGCGACGGTGCTGGCGCGCGCGCCGCCGGCGCCTGCGTCGACGCTGAAATAGCCCAGGAGCGCAGCGGCGCCCATCACTGATCCCTCTCGAAGAATCTGCCGGAAATCGGAAGCGGCGAGGATCGGCGCTTTCGGATCATGCGGCGGCTTGTCGAGAACGTCGGGCTCCGGCGGCTCGAGTCCCAAGGCGATCGCCGGCAGCGCGTCGGTCGCGAGATTAAGCCAAAGCAACTGCATCGGCGTCAGCGCCTCGTGGCCGACAAGCGCGGCGCCCAGCATGGCGATGGTCTCGGACGCATTGGTCGAGACGAGATAGCGCAGCACTTTGCGGATATTCGCGTAAGTGGCGCGGCCGAGCCTGATCGCCTCTACAATGCCGTCCATGTCGTTGGTGGCGAGCACGATGTCGGCGACCTGACGGGCGACGTCGGCGCCTTCTCCGCCCATCGCGATGCCGACATCCGCGGCCCGCAAGGCGGGGCCGTCATTGATCCCGTCGCCGGTCATCGCGACGATATGGCCATGCGCTTGCAGCGCCTTGACGATGTTGAGCTTGTCGACGGGGCTGACGCGC
The DNA here is from genome assembly GCA_050174515.1 of Methylocystis sp. Taxonomy (GTDB): domain Bacteria; phylum Pseudomonadota; class Alphaproteobacteria; order Rhizobiales; family Beijerinckiaceae; genus Methylocystis. The sequence continues at coordinate 451 of JBFXJV010000228.1, read as the reverse complement.
GCGAAGACATGCGGCTGTCGCGCCAGCGCCTCCAGCGTCTCGGGGTGCATTTTCGCCATCTGGCCGGCTTCGAGCACGCGCAGCTCGCCGCCGTCGTTGAGATCAAGTCGCCGCGCAATCGCGAAAGCCGTCGCGCTCTGGTCGCCGGTGATCATCACTGTGCGCACGCCGGCGCGGTGCAATTGTTTGAGCGCCGGGGCGACGCTGGCCCGAACTGGATTCGCCATGCCGGCAAGGCCGAGCCATGTGAGCTCCCGTTCGTCGCGGGGATCGCCGCCGGCTTCGCCGACCGCGACGCCAAGAACGCGCAGCGCGTCGCCGGCCATGCGTTCATTGGCCTTGAGGATCGATCTGCGCGCCGCGTCATCGAGCGGCGCGGCGCCATCGGCGGTCCGGTGCATATCGCAGCGCGCGAGCACCTCGACGGGATCGCCCTTGACGCAGAGAATGC
>JBFXJV010000227.1:0-6057 GCA_050174515.1 Methylocystis sp. | reverse complement strand
CCTTGACGGGCGTCGTCCAGTTTCGCGATTGCCAGGTCGGCGCGACAGTTACTAAAGGCCAGCTTTGCGGGACGATCGATCAGCGGCGCTAACACGTTGCCGTCGAACGTCGGCGAGACGAACTCTCGGCCGCCCAATTGCAACTCAACAAGTACAAAGTGGAACTCGCGCGCGCGAAATCGAAGTTGGATCTGGCTCGCGCGACGGCTCAGCGAAGCAGGATTGACAAGGCGACGCGTGCCTACGAGCGAGCGCTCGCGCGAACGAAGCGCTGCGAGGCTCTCGTCGCACGGTTTGAAGCGGCGCTGCAGGCGCCCCAAGACGATCTCCAGCGCACGGAAGTTCGCGCGCCAATGGACGGGACCGTGACGTTCAAAAGCGCCCGGACGGGTCAGACGGTCGAAGGCGGAAAAGCGACGCTCTTCGTCATCGAGGATCGCGCCGTCGCGTTAATCGAAGTTGCGCCCGCGCCGGGCGATATCGACAAAGTCGAAATCGACGATCGGGCGTCGATCAAGATGGACGCGGCGCCGGGCCGCTCGTTCGAAGGGGTCGTGACGGAGATTCGCAAGGTCGAAAATATCGTTGTCCTTTCCGCACCAGACGCCGAGGGCGTGCTCGAACCAGGAATGACAGCGACTGCGCGGATCGTGATCGATGAGCGTATCGATGTGCTGCGCGCGCCGAACGAGGCGCTGCGCTATTCACGGAACCGCAATGCGACGCGCCCAGCGCCCGTGAACATTGGTCGCCCTACCTCTTCTGCTTCTTATAGAGATAATAATGGCTCGTCGGATGCTGAAACTCAGGCAAGTCAAGAAACGCGCGAATCACATTTACGTGCAGCAACGCCTCATGATCGTTGCCTGCGGCGCAGAGAGCTTCCGCCTTATGCAGATGAACTCGCATTGACATGACAGCCGCCTGAATGTGCTCATGGCCGCGAACGCCTTTTGAGATTGAGCTCGGCTTGCTCCCGGGCTCGAGACGAAGGGCGGCCCAGTCGTTCTTCGTCTTTTCAATTTCTGACTTACAGTCGGCGCGAGCGGTCCCGACGCTCGCAGCGAGCGTAAATGCGAGAATTCCAAGCGCCTTTATCCTCATCATCCCTCTCCTGGCGAGCCGCCTAAATCTCGAGCGACGGCCTAAGGTTAACACGCCTGACGCCGCCAGCAAGTCCATTTGCTGGGCGGACCCAAAGCAATGTTCGGGCGAAGCGCTTCCTTGGCCAACTGAAAACGTAATCGTCTAAGGTGGCCCTGATTGTCAGCCGCTGGCATCCGAACCCATTTTCGGCCTCGATGAAAGGTCAAAACGACGCACCTCGCTCCATTCTTTCCAGATGAAGTAAATTGCCGGATAGATCAGCAGCTGGACGAACAGGCTCGAGATGATGCCGCCGGTCATCGGGGCGGCGATTCGCTTCATGAGGTCGGACCCGGTTCCGGTGGCCAACATGATCGGCATGAGGCTCAGCAGCACCGACCAGAACGCCATCATTTTGGGGCGAACGCGCTGGACGGAGCCTTCCGTGACAGCGCCTTTGAGGTCCTCCAGACCGTTCATTCGCCCCTCCCGCTTCCTGCGGTCGTAGGCCACGTCCAGATAGAGCAGCGTCACCATGCCGGCCTCGGCGCCGACTCCGGCGAGACCGAGAATTCCCACCCACACGGCGACGCTGATCCGATAGTCCAGCAACCAAAACAGCGCGAACGCTCCGAACGCAGCGAGCGGAACGGTCAGCGCCACGATCAACACTCTGACGAACGACCGGTTATTGAGATAAAGCAACAATAAGACGACCGCCAGCGTGATCGGAACGACATAGGTCAGCTGTCGGCCGGCCCGCTGCATGGCTTCGAACGATCCGCTCCATTCCAGCCTGTAGCCGGGGGGCAGCTGTACCGTCTCCTCGACGATCTTGCGGGCGTCGTCCATGTAGGCGCCGGTGTCCCGGTCCACGATGTCTATGTAGGCGTACCCTACCAGTTGCGCCGCCTCGCTCTTGATAAGGCCCGGGCCCTCGACGAACCGCAGCTTCGCCAGTTCCTCCAAAGGCACCTGGGCCCCTGTCGGCGTCCCGACCAACACCCTGCGCAGCTTCCCCAGATCGTCTCGCAATTCGCGTCCATAACGGACGTTTACGGGATAGCGCTCGCGCCCTTCGATGGTCTGGGTCACATTGGCCCCGCCCACGGCCGCCTGGATGACCTCCTGCACGTCCATGACGGACAGGCCGTAACGGGCGATCGCGTCGCGATCGACATCGAAATCCAGGTAATGACCTTGGTCGACGCGTTCGGCGAAGACGCTTCTCGTGCCGCGGACCATGCTTATCGCGGCTTCCACCTGGGACAGGATGCGGCCGATTTCGGCGAGGTCCGGTCCATACACCTTCACGCCGATGGGCGTCCGAATGCCGGTGGAGAGCATATCGATGCGCGCCTTAATGGGCAGCGTCCAGCTGTTGGTGAAGCCCTTCATCTTCGTTTTCAGAGCCTGGTCCATCTCGGCGATCAGCTTTTCGGGGGTCATGCCGGCGCGCCACTCTTTCTGCGGCTTGAGATTGATGACCGTCTCGACCATTTCCAGCGGCGCCGGGTCCGTTGCGCTCTCGGCGCGCCCGGCCTTGGCGAACACGCTGACGACCTCCGGGAAGCCCATCAAAATCCTGTCCTGTTCCTCGATCGCCTACTGCATCGTCTGGATCGACGCCGCCGGCAGAGTGACGGGCATGAAAAGCGCCGTCTCCTCCCACAAGGGAGGCATGAACTCGCGGCCCAAGCTGTTATAGAGAGGAATGACGGTGACGAGGCCGAGGAAACCCACGGCGGCCAGCAGGTAGCGAAATCGCAACGCCAGATCGATGATTGGGCGATTGACCCAGATGAAGAAGCGGTTGACCGGGTTCGCCTCCTCGGCCGGTATTTTCCCGCGGATCAGCAGTCTCATGAGGTAGGGCGTGACGGCGATCGAAAGAATCGCCGCGAAGAACAGGCTGAACACGTTGGTGTAGGCGAGCGGCTTGAACAGCAGGCCCTCCTGCCCCTGAAGCGCGAAGATCGGCAACAGGCTCACCGTCATGATCAGGAGCGAGAAGAACAGCGACGGCCCCACTTCCTTGGCCGCGTCGATCACGACTTCCAAGCGCGGACGGCGCTCCTCGACAGGCTTCGCTTCCTCTTGTTCAATGTGCTTGTGCGCATTCTCAATCATCACGTCGGCCGCGTCCTCCATGGAGCCGATAGCGATCGCGATGCCTCCCAAACTCATGATGTTGCTGGTCAGGCCGAGCCACCGCATCGCCAGCATCGCGAGCAGGATCGCGAGGGGAAAGGTGATGATCGCGACCAGGCCGCTGCGGAAGTGAAACAGAAACACGAGACAGACCAGCCCGACGATGGCGCTTTCTTCGATGAGCTGCTCCCAAAGCGTGTCCACCGAATGCTCGATCAGCGCCGACCGGTCGTAGGTGACGACGAGTTCGACTCCCTTCGGCAAGGCGGGTCGCACCTTCTCGTCGATGGCCTTCTTGACGCGGGCGAGGACGTCGTAAACGCTCTCGCCGAAGCGGACGACGACGATGCCTCCGGCGGCGTCGCCCATACCATTATAGTCCACCGTGCCGCGTCGGATGTCCGGCCCGATCTGGACAAAGCCGAGGTCGCGAACCAAAACGGGCGTTCCGTCGGGCCGCGCCCCGACCGCTACGGTTTCGATATCGGACGGCTTTTCGAAGTAGCCCCTCCCACGCACCATGTATTCCGCGCCGGTGAACTCCAGCACCCGTCCGCCCACTTCCTGATTTCCGCGGCGGACCTGCTCTACCACCTTGTTGATCGGGATATTGTATGCAAGCAACTTATCGGGATCGATGGTGACCTGGTATTGCCTGACGTAGCCGCCGACGTTCGCCACTTCCGCCACGCCCGGAACGGCGCGGAGCTGATATTGCACCTGCCACTGCTGGAGACTGCGAAGATCGGCCAGCGAATGCTTTCCAGTCTTGTCGATCAGCACGTATTCCAGGCCCCAGCCCACGCCGGTCGCGTCGGGGCCGAGCTTGGGGGAGACGCCTCGCGGCAGCATGCCGGCCATGCCGGAGAGATACTCCAGCACCCGGCTGCGCGCCCAATAGAGGTCGGTTCCGTCCTCGAAGATCACATACACCAAAGACTGCCCGTAGAAGCTGCTGGCCCGCACCGCTTTGACCTTGGAGGTCGAGAGCAGCTGCGTCACGATCGGATAGGTGACCTGGTCTTCAACGATATTGGGGCTGCGATCCTCCCAATCAGTGGCGACGATCACCTGCACGTCCGAGAGGTCGGGAAGGGCGTCCAAGGGCGTGTTGTAGACCGCCCACAGGCCCCCACTGACGATGGCGGCGAGCAGCGCGAGGACGATGAGCGCGTTGCGGGCGCTGAATTCGATGATGCGGGCGATCATGGATTACCCTCGGCGAATGGTCGGGCGGGCGCCGCACGAGACATCAATGCTGCATCTTCGGATGGATGGCGTCCTCGGTCGCTTTCGGCTGGGGGGGCTTCGCACCGGCGCCTTTGTCGTCCATGCCCATTCCGGGCATCCCCATCATGCTCCCGCCGCCGGCGCGCAATCGGCTTTCCGAGTCGATGAGGAAATTCGCGGAAGTGACCACTTCGTCTCCCGCCTCGAGCCCGCTGAGAATTTGAAAGCGGTCATCGAACCGCAAGGGGCTTATCTCGACTTGAACGGGTAGGAAACGATCGGCGGCGACGGCGCGAAAGGCGATGTCGCGCTTGCCGGTGCGAATGATGGCGGATGTCGGAACCGTCAAGCCGCTTCCCATGGCGTGGCTGATCGAGACATGCGCGAACATGCCGGGCTTGATCAGCCCATCGGGGTTGGGCACTTCCACACGGACTTGCGCCGTTCGCGTGGGTTCATCGATGACAGGATCGATGAACACGATCTTGCCGCCGATAACTCTCGACGCCAGCGACGGGAACGTAACCGTCGCCGGCATTCCAAGCACGATATGCGGTAATTCATAGGCGAAGACCTTGCCTTGCACCCACACCGTCGAAAGGTCCCCGACCAGATACAATTCGGATTGAGGCGTCACGTGCTGGCCTTCGAACGCCTTCTTTTCCAAGACGGTCCCCGAAATCGGGCTGCGCATGACCAGCGATTTGCTCGGCTTGCCCGTCTTCTCCAACGCCTCGATCGTACTCCTTGGAACGTCCCACAGCGCCAACCGCTGGCGCGCAGTGTCGATTACGTTTTGCTGCCCCGGGGAAGGCGCCGTCTTGCCATATTGCAGCGCGACCAGAAATTCCCGCTGCGCACTGTAAAAGTCAGGACTGTAAATGGAGAGCATCGGATCGCCTGCCTTCACCTTCTGGCCCGTGAAGGCGATGAACAGTTTTTCAACCCAGCCTTCCGTTTTTAGATGAATATGCCGGACCTTGGTTTCGTCGGGGCGTACGATCCCAACCGTGCGTATCTGCATCGTAAGCGGCGTGCGCCGCACGGTTCCAAGCGTCACCCCGATGCGTTGCTGGACTTCCGGTGCGATGCTGACCTCCGCATATCCCGGCGGCGCGGCCGCGTCTTTCTTGGCGGCGGCGTCGCCCTCGGGCGTTTTTGACTGGGGCATGGTCTTGTCCGGCGCTGATGACCTTTCCCCCGCAGCGCTGCGCAAGACGCCGAGCAAGACGCCGAGAACGAGCAGCGTCAATAGCGTCGCTCCGCCGAGACCTCCGACCCGCTTCATCGACATGCCGTTCCCTGTCGCCGTCCCGCCTACTGCGGCTCAGACTGTTGCGCCGATGCTCGCTCCGGCCGTTCCGTTCCCGGCGTCTCTGGCCGACCGAGCGTTTCTATGTCCACCCCCGCTAGCGCTTCGAGTTCCGCCAGCCGCTTTTCCCGCTCGATCCTGGCTTCGGCGACCAACAGCCGGACTGAAATATAAGTCCGCTGGCTGTCGATGAGTTCCGCGAACTGCACGGTTCCCTCTGCGTAGGATTCCAGGGAACTGTTTATCAACTGCTCTACGATCGGCATGATCAGCCTCAG
>JBFXJV010000226.1:0-6064 GCA_050174515.1 Methylocystis sp. | reverse complement strand
GTAGGACGAAACGCCATGCAACCGGAGGTGGGCGCTCATAACGGAGAGCGATGTGAGAATACGGAGCGAATTTGGATTGCCGGAACGCCAAGCCGCACGAAATGTGGGCGAGCACGTTTCGATTTCATCGCACCAGCTGTCGACAGACCGTCGGCGACTGACGGCGCCTCCGGGAAGATCCCGTTGGGCGACGTCGATCGCAGCCACAGTCACGCGCGCGAAGCCAGCCAATCACGATGGCGCAGCGCCAATGAATGGGGAGAAGCAAGACCGGCGCGGGCGTGCCGTCCTTGTCGAGCAGAAGCGAGGCGAGTCCGATGTGGCGACGCTGTCAAGGAAGACATGACGAGAGATGTCGGCTCGGGAGCAATGAAACAGGCAAGGGTTCGGGCTGGGCAGAGTTCACATTGAAGGTGTGAGTTCTTCCCGCTTTGAGTTGTGCACCTGATGTGATTTGAGTCTTGTTGGGCGGCCTGGCTGGCCATTATTGCGTCTGACATTTGAATCCGGAGGGGGATTTTCTTCCGCCCCGGCGCATGCGAGTCTGCAGCAGCATGCGACTTGGGGAAGCTGTTGAACCGAGCGCCTCCCGCGGCCCGTTCGACGTGACAATGCGCGATCGTCATCGTGGCCAGGAGCCACGAACGGGGTAGTTACGGCTGGGTCAGCATCCAATCCCGCCATTCTGGCTGAGCAAATCGACGTGATCGTCGATGCGGCTGAGAAAGCGCATGAGTGTCATCCGCTCCTTGGACGAGAGACAGGAAAAGATGCTTTGCTCCATCTCCGTCGCACGAGGAACCATGCTGGCATAGAGCTTCGCGCCAGCCTTCGTCAGCGTCAGGAGATGGGACCGTTTGTCGGCGGGATTTGTCTGCCGGTCGAGCAGCTTGCGGTCAGCAAGCGCCATCGCCGCGCGGCTGACCGTCACCTTGTCCATGCGGGTGATCCGGCAGATTTCCAGCTGCGAAGCGCTGCCTGCCTCCGCAACGACCGCAATGAGGCGCCATTCAGACACCGTAAGCCCGAACGTCTTCTGGTATTGGCCGGCGATCATCTCGCTGACCGCATTCGAGGTGAAGGACAGGCGATAAGGAAGAAAGTTCTGGAGGCGCAACGGGGATATAGCCATGCCGAGATAGTATCAATTGACACTAGTTTGGCAATGTGCGATGTGGTTGCAAATGAAACTATCCGATGGCGAGAGAAAGCCGCGAGCGGGCCGCATCTTGCGCGAAGGGATGTGAAATATGCCTGACCTATTCGAAAACCCCCTGGGGCTCGACAGCTTCGAATTCATCGAGTTCAGCGCACCTCAGAAGGGCGTGTTGGAGCCCGTTTTCGAGAGCATGGGATTTACTCGGATCGCCCGGCACCGCTCGAAGGATGTCGATCTCTGGCGCCAGGGCGGGATCAACCTCATCGCCAATTACGAGCTGAAGAGCCCAGCCTCCTATTTCGTGGCCGAGCATGACGCCTCAGTCTGCGGCATGGGATGGCGCGTGCGCGATGCAGCGAGGGCCTACGCCATTGCGGTCGAGCGCGGCGCCGAGCCCGTCGAGGTAAAGGCCGGCCCGATGGAACTGGTCCTTCCGGCTATCCGGGGCATCGGCGGCTCAATCATCTATCTCGTCGATCGCTACGAGGTGGGTGGCGATGGTGCGCTTTCGATCTATGACATCGACTTCGTCTACGAGCCGGGCGTGGATCGCCATCCCGTCGGCGCCGGCTTTCACACGATCGACCACCTCACCCACAACGTCTATGCCGGACGCATGGCGCACTGGGGTGCGTTCTACGAACGCGTCTTCGGCTTCCGCGAGATCCGTTACTTCGATATCAAGGGCGAATACACCGGCCTTACGAGCCGGGCGATGACCGCGCCCGACGGCAAGATCCGCATTCCCTTGAATGAGGAAGGCAAGGCCGGCGGCGGCCAGATCGAGGAATTCCTGCGCCAGTATAATGGCGAGGGCATTCAGCACGTCGCCTTCCTCTGCGACGATCTCGTCGCGGCATGGGACAAGCTCAAGGCGCTGGGTACGCCGTTCATGACCGCGCCGCCCGAGACCTACTACGAAATGCTCGACGAGCGACTGCCCGGCCATGGCCAGCCGGTCGCGGAGCTACAGAGCCGCGGAATTCTGCTCGACGGTTCGACCGCACAAGGCGATCCGCGCCTGCTCCTGCAGATCTTCTCCGAAACTATGATTGGCCCGGTCTTCTTCGAGTTCATCGAACGGAAGCGTGAGGAAGGGTTCGGCGAAGGCAACTTCACCGCGCTGTTCGAAAGCATGGAGCGGGATCAGCTTCGCCGTGGCGCCCTCCAGGTCAAGGAGGCCGCGGAATGACCAGCGCTCCCAGCCTCAAGCGCATTCACCATGTCGCGTACCGCTGCAAGGACGCGAAGGAGACAGTGGAATGGTACGGCCGGGTGCTCGGCATGGAGTACACGACCGCATTCGCCGAGAACAAGGTGCCATCGACCGGGGAAGATGACGCCTACATGCACATCTTTCTCGATGCAGGCGGCGGCAACGTCCTGGCGTTCTTCGAGTTGCCTAGTCAGCCGCCGATAGGGCGCGACGAGAACACGCCCGCGTGGGTTCAGCATCTCGCATTCGAGGTGGAAGACGAGGCGGCGCTTCTAAACGCCAAGGCCCATGCGGAAGCGCAGGGCATTGAGGTTCTGGGGCCGACCTATCACGGCATCTTCAAGTCAATTTACTTCTTCGACCCCAACGGCCACCGCCTCGAACTCGCCTGCAACATCGGCAGGCCCGAGCAGTATGCTGAACTGAAGGATCTGGCTCCCGTCATGCTCGAGGAGTGGTCCCGCACAAAGCGAGCCCCTCGCCATGCGGCTTGGCTCCACCAGGAGCCTGCCGACCAGCGCAGGGGGTGATCAGCATTGTCGGCCCAGCCCAGGCACCGGTTTCGGGGTCGCGGAAATCTTGCGCCGCGGCGGCCATAGCCATGTAATCGAGACCGAGGGCGGCCACATCGACTTCGCGCCGCTCGACCCCGCTCAAGGACTCGATTCTCAAACGGCTGCGCGAGCGGCGCCGCGGGTGTCGGTCGAGCGGATCGGCCGCCCATTCGTAGCCGAGCCGCTCCATGCACTTCTTGATATGATTTGGAATGACGGTGTTGCTGATGTGGCGGTTTAGCGGAAAAACCTGCTCCGCGTCATATTGGCAATCGGTGACGTCCGCCACCTGTCCATCGTAATAGCGGCCACGCCGCTGCACGTGATGAAGAACGCCTCGGTGGCGACGGTCATCTGGCGCAGAGCAACGGCGCCATCGATGAAGCAGGCAAGAGCTGCTGCGACATCATTACGAATTGCATTCGAAATATTTCTGACGGCACCATCACGGCGAAAACAATGACGCCGGGGCGGAAGCCGTATGAGTGAACTAAGACCAGTCGAATGGCGGGGCACGGTGGCCCACGAATTTCAAGATGACTTTCGTGCCACGCTCGAAAACATCGGGGAGCAACTGCAGTCTAAGCTCGCCAAGATCGCCGCCGAGCCGTTACCCGCCGAGCTTCGCGATCTACTGAGAGAATTAGAAGAGGCGCCGCAATGCCGCACAAAGTGAGGTGGGCCGCATGTGATCGTCAACGGCAGCGGTGAACGTAACCAACGTAGAAACATGCGGTCATGACCGCCGCGGCGGCCTCGGGCTCGGCGTTGTCCGATAGGGGTTCCGGCCGATTGGTGGCCCGATCACCGCAATCAAATATAAAATAACCGTCTGACTCAGCTTTCGGCGCGAAGGCGGAGAACCGATAGCTCCGGCCCTTTTTGCCAAGCCTTGCGTCTAACAAGCGTGCGGCCAACGTTGCGACATCTTTTAGGTTATTCCTGGCGCGAGCCGAAGCGGCAGCCCATGCACGGGAACGGGATGCAAACTTCGCCGTATCGCCGCGAATGCGGTTCCCTTTGTCGATGAGAACGAGACGAACTAAGGCGCGCAACTCAGCACCGCAAAGCCCGAGTGAAACATTGCAATTTAACACAAAGCGTAACGCTCGGCCATTCTTAAACGTCTGTGGCGTCTGTGGCAACAATGACTCGTTGCTGCGGCGCCATAGCGCCAGTAAGGAAAAACTATGATTTGACGTTTCAGTCCCTTTGTGGATTCCCGGTAAGGGAACCGATCGATTGTTGGCGCAGTTCCTTTCCCTTCAGGCAGGATGCGTCATGCCAGACAAAGCGCGAGAGCCCTGGCGCCAACGCCGCCGCCCGTGAAGCTGAGCAGCGATCCGGCGTCGCCAAAGCGATTGGCTTACATCTGCAAATCACGTTCGCCGGAGTTGTCCGCGGGCCGTTGCCTGAGAGGATGTCTGCTTTGCTGAGCGAACTGAGCAAACCGGAAAGGCGCGCTCAAGCCCGCCACGGGCGCTAAAGCGGCGCTGAGTTGACCAAGGCGTTAATTGCGAACACTTTCTGAACGATCTTGTCCTCCAGAGCCGCAACCGCCCGCGGGCGCTTGCTTCCGTCGTCCGGAGCAAGCGCATGCGTCGTGGCACGCGAAGACCAGTCGCAACCCCGCCATGCTCTGGGTCGAGCGGGTCGACGCGAAGAAATCGGGCAGTCATCCGCTGGCCCGTCGCAAATCCAAGGAAGCTCGCGTCGGCCGCCCCTCTTGCGATTCACTTGCGTTTCGCGGTCTTCTTCGACGTCTCGGGCGCCGCGTCAGCCTCGTCCTTGTCGGACTTGTCCGCCTTGGCGAAGGCGAGGATCGAGAAGTCGTCGCAGTTGAGGTCGACGGCATAGACCTTCTCGCCGCCCTTCTCGAAGCTGCCCTGCTTCAGCGTCCCGCGCGCCACAACGAGGTCGCCGGGCTTCGCATAGTCGCGGACATATTTGCGGGCGCTCTCGCTCCAGATCGTGATTTCGTTCCAATACGGCTTGTCCTTTGTCTCGCCGTTGCGGTCTTTGAAGCGTAAACGCGCGTCGTTTGCCCGACTTCACGAACCTTTCCGATGCGTCCAAGGATTTGGAATTCCGCGAATGTCTTCATCTTGCTCTCCATCGTTGGGGCGGCTGCCCCGGTTGCGATGGCTGTCCGTGATGGCCGCGAAGGCGACGCCCGAACCGAAGCGCCGAAAGGCGCGAGGCCGAAGCGGAGCGAAGGACCCGAAGTCGGCGACAATTTTGCCGCGCGAGGAATTGGCGCTTTAGCGCCAAGGGGAAAATCGTCGCGGCCGCAGGGTTTTGGGCGGCGCCTGCGGCCATAGGACGAAACGCCATGCAACCGGAGGCGGGCGCTCATAACGGAGAGCGACGGGAGGAGACGCGGCGAATTCGGATCGTCAGAAACGCTGGGCGCTCGTGAAGCTCCGCGGGTTGCGCCTCGATTTCAGCGCAGCAAGCTACCGCGAGACCGAACGTCAGCGAGAATGACGGCCCCTCTGAGAGAACGAAATCATCTGGACGACGCGGAACGCATATAAGGTCGCGCGTTCAGATCCGCCCGCTCACGATGGAACGACGCCGATGCTGCGGGCCGAAGCGAGACGACGAGGTGACGTCCCCGTCGACGGGAAGCGACGCTCGCTCGAAGCGATAACGCCTGAACAAAACCAATGACGGGGCGTTCGGTGCATAAGCGGAAAACCCAAGGAGTTTAGAGAGAGCGGGATCGCGTCGTCGCCGCCCGCTGCTCATGTTCTGTCAGCGATCGGCATCGTCACCAGCGCCCCAATGCACCCGGATCGAGACGATGGAGGCCATAGCGCCTAGTGATCGCGAGCGCCTCTGAAAATTCGGCGCGAGTCATTTTGCGGTCCAGCTCCGCATGCTGGCTGGCTCGATGACAGGGGCGATACTGTCCCATGAGATTGAGGTAGGTGTCGGGCGAAATTTCCTCGGCCAAGAACCTCGTCACCGTTTTCACGCCGGAAGCTCCGTTCGGCAAGACGAGATGACGCACAAGAAGTCCGCGTTCGGCCAGCCCGTCCGCGTTGACCACGAGGTCGCCGACCTGCCGATGCATCTCGCGCACCGCTTCCCTGTTGACGCGCACATAATCGCGGACATGCGAGTATTTCC
>JBFXJV010000225.1:0-6109 GCA_050174515.1 Methylocystis sp. | reverse complement strand
TCAAGACGCTGGAGACGCAGGGCCTGCCGACGGACGGCTATCGTACGACGAGCTGGGATGAGTTCGCGCGCTCGGACGCGCCGCACATGGATTTCGTCTTCACCGTCAGCGACGGCGCGGCGGGTGAAATCTGTCCGGTCTGGCCCGGTCAGCCAATGACGGCGCATTGGGGGATCGAAGACCCTGCGGCAGAGGAAGGAACCGACATCGAGAAGCAGCGCGCCTTCGCCACCGCCTTCCGCTATCTGCGCAACCGTGTCGATCAGTTCTGCGCCATTCCGCTGCATCGTCTCGACAGGCTGGCGCTCAGCCAGCGTCTGCGCGAGATCGGCGAGATGGAAGGCGCAACGTCGCCGAACGCGGTCGCGAGCTGACCCATGACCACTTTCGAACGCTTCCTTTCGCTCTGGGTCGCCCTCTGCATCGTCGCCGGCGTCGCCCTCGGCCATTTCATCCCCGGCGTTTTTCGCGCGATCGGCGCGATCGAGATCGCAAAGGTCAATCTGCCGGTCGCCGCGCTGATCTGGCTGATGATCACGCCGATGCTGATGAAAATCGACTTCGCCGCGCTCGCCGAAGTCGGGCGTCACTGGCGCGGCATCGGCGTGACGCTTGTCGTCAATTGGGCGGTGAAACCTTTTTCGATGGCGCTGCTCGGATGGCTCTTCATCGGCTTTCTGTTTCGACCCTATCTGCCGGCGGACCAGATCGATTCCTATATCGCCGGCCTCATCCTGCTCGCGGCGGCGCCTTGCACCGCCATGGTGTTCGTGTGGTCGAACCTCACGAAGGGCGAGCCGCATTTCACCCTGAGCCAGGTCGCGCTCAATGACGCGATCATGATCGTCGCCTTTGCGCCGATCGTGGGATTGCTGCTCGGACTGTCGTCGATCGTCGTGCCATGGGACACGCTGTTCCTCTCGGTGGTCCTCTATATCGTCGTTCCGGTGATCGCCGCCCAGATCATGCGCAAGCGGTTGCTGGCGGCGGGTGGCGAAAAGCGTCTCGCACAGGCGCTCGCCCATGTCGGCCCGGCGTCGCTCGTGGCGCTGCTCGCCACGCTCGTCCTGCTCTTCGGTTTTCAGGGGGAACAGATCATCCGGCAGCCTGCGATCATCGCCATGCTCGCGGCGCCGATACTGATCCAGGTCTATTTCAACGCCGGACTGGCCTATCTGCTCAATCGCGCGACCGGAGAAGCGCACTGCGTGGCCGGCCCATCCGCCTTGATCGGCGCGAGCAACTTCTTTGAACTTGCGGTCGCGGCGGCGATCAGCCTGTTCGGCTTTGATTCAGGCGCCGCGCTGGCCACCGTCGTCGGGGTCCTGATCGAGGTTCCGGTGATGCTGAGCGTCGTCTGGATCGTCAATCGGAGCAAGGGCTGGTATGAGCGCGGAGCGCTGCGACCTTCCGATCGAATCTCCGCACCCGTCGATCTACCCTGAGCTCAGCAGAGGCGATAGCCATAAGCCGCTAGCTGACGGCCGGTGATGCGCAGCATCGGACCGGGAGCGCGATTGCCGTGGCGATAGACGTGAGCCATGAAGACCCGGCGCAAGGCGGGCTTATAATGGGCGGCGAAGACCGCAGTCATGCGAGGATCGATGACTCCCCCCTCGGGGCCGCCGAACCAGGGCGCATGAAAGCCGAAGACCGCGCCTTCGGAAACGCACGAATTACGCGACGCCAAGTAGAGCGTGCAGGAGGAGTCGCATTCCGTGGGGCCGATCCGGATGCGCTCGCCCCGCGCCTCCGCCCGAGCCAGCCGGGCTTGATATCGCTCGACGCGTCCGCCGTAGTCGGGGGCCATGACGTCAAAGGCGTGAGCTGGAGCCATCAAAAGTACAGCCGTCATCATTCCTGCAAGACCGAGAGATCGCAGCATGGGACTTCCTTTTTGGGGCGCTCGCGGAGGGCGGCCGCGCCGCCAAATGGCTGTCAGGGCTCAATCGACCGAGCGCATGTCTCGGGCCCTTCGGGAAGGGGAAGGGCTATGAATCGCGCCTCTTCCAGCTTCAGCGTTCCATTTTTAAGACAAGCGCTATCTATCGTGCAAGCCGAGCCTTAACTTTGTAGTTAAATTTTCTTGAAGATAACGCTTGTCGGATGCAGATTGCGCCCTAATAGCGTGAGCTCGACAAAACACTCGGGACAGACCCTCACAGCCACGGCTGATCCACTCCCGAAGTCTGCTAAGTTCGACTCCACTCTCGCAGAGGAGCCAACTTGAGACTTCTGCCGTTCCGCATAGCGCTCTTCCTTCTCCTTGGCCTAGCCTATGCGTGGCTGCAATTCTCACAGCAGCACGAACCAACGCCTACGCAAACCGAGTGGCGAGAAGATGGCCGGCTGCATGTGTTTTTCTCGCCGGATTGTCCGCATTGCCATGAGGCCATCGCGTTTTTGAAACAGCAGCGCGGAACGGCTTATGTGCTGCACGACATTTCGAAGCCGTCGAGCGAGGCGCTCTTTCAAAAAGTCGTGAAGCGCTACGGCATAGACGATCCCGCCGTGCCGCTCATCGTGCGCGGCTCGCGTTATGTCATCGGCTTCGATTCAGCGGATAAAACGGGGCGCGAAATTCTTGCGCTGCTTTCCGATCAGCATGCTGTCGCGCAACGCGCCGCCCAGTCGAAAATCGTCATCCCATTCATCGGCGAGATCGATCCCACGCATCATTCTCTCCTCGCGCTTACAGCGTTGATGGGCCTGTCAGATGGATTCAATCCATGCGCAATGTGGGTGTTGATCTATCTCATCTCTCTCATCGTGAGCATTCAGGACCGGCGAAAAATCTGGTGGTTGGTCGGCACGTTCGTGCTCTCTTCGGGCGTCTTGTACTTCCTGTTCATGACCGCATGGCTGAACACTTTTCTTTTCATTGGATACATCCGTCCGCTCACGCAGCTGATTGCGCTGACGGCGATCGGTTTCGGCCTCGATCATCTCATCGGCCTCGCCGCGACGCGCGGCGAGGCGGTCTGCGAAGTGGGAGATCTCGCGCAACGCCAGCGCACCATGCGATGGGGACGCGAGATCGTCGCCGCCCCCGTGGGAATCGCAAGCCTGCTCATGGTGATCGCGCTCGCCTTTGCGGTAAACGCGATCGAATTCATCTGCTCGGCGGCGTTGCCGGCGATCTACACGCACTTGCTCGCTTTGACCGATCTGCCGATCGCTCTGCACTATGCCTACATCGGGCTCTATGTCGTGTTTTTCATGCTTGACGATCTCGTCATTTTCGGCCTGGCGGCCTTCGCCGTGCAAAAAATCCTCAATACCCGTTACGCCGCAATCAGCCGCACGATCGGCGGCGTCATTCTCATTGCGCTTGGCGGTTGGATGCTTGCGCGTTGAGAGAAAACAATGTTCTCTTCGAAAATCTCAGCTCAGCGCGGGCGGCCAGATCTGCGCTCCGCGCAGCGTCGGAACGCCGGAAGGTGGCGCAGTTGCGAAGCCTCCTGCAGGCGCATCAAAACGCCGCGCACGCGCGCGTCGCTGACTTGCGCCAGGAGCCGCTCATACATCGCAGCATTCTCGATCTCGGCCTCGACGCCCGCCTCGCACGCCGCTTCGAGACTGGACGGCGCTGGAACCCGTCCCGCCCATCGGTCCTTCGGCGGCTCAACGCCGTAGCGTTCGAAAAGGCGAAGCAGCGCGCTCGCGTGGCGCTCTTCGGCTTCGATGATGTTTACGAAAGGTCTGACCGGCCCGAACCTGTCGATGACGCTCTGGTAAGTCGCCCGCGCCTTATATTCGTCGTCGAGCGCCTCGCGTAGCGCTTCAATCGTCTTGTCTTCAACATCCATGTCGCATTCTCCCTTCTCAGCGACTCTTTGACTTTAGATGGGCGGCGATGCGCGCGAGGCCAAGTAGGCGTCGCATGTGGAACTGCGAGAACTTCGACGGAAAATGCGCGCGCGAGGGCGTCGATTCGTCACGGTGCTCCATGCAGCGAACGCCCCGCCTCGCGCTTGAATTTGTGCAACGTGGTTCTTATCCATCAGGTGAGCGTGCAGCGCGCGCCGGATAATTCGTTTTTTTCAAGGAGACGCGGCGATGACGACAGATCAAGACCGGAGCCAGTTGCGCGAAGTCGTGGGCGTGTTCAAAGACGCCGATGCGCTTCAAGCGGCCATAGACGATTTGATGACCTCGGGCTTCGATCGCGCAGAAATCAGTCTGCTCGCAAGCGAGGAAGCCGTCGACGAAAAACTCGGGCACAAATACAAGAAGGTCACAGAACTCGAAGACGAGAGCGCCGCGCCGCGCACGCATTACGTTTCCGTGGAATCTATCGGCGACGCGGAAGGCGGCGTGATTGGGGGCCTCGTATATGTCGGCGCCGGCGCGGCGATCAGCGCCATATTCGCGTCAGGCGGCGCCTTGGCGACCGTGATCGCTGGCGCGCTGCTGGCGGGAGGAAGCGCCGGCGTTCTCGGCGCCGTCCTGGCCAGGCTGATTGGCGAACATCACGCGAAACACCTTGAAGAGCAGCTGCGCCACGGCGGCCTGCTGCTCTGGGTGGGGGCCCGGGACGCCGAGCGCGAACGGAAGGCCAAGGAAATCCTGGCGCGGCATTCGGGCCGCGACGTGCATGCGCATGTCGTCGAAGCCTAGAACGCGTAGAGCGCGCTCTAAATCATTAGAATCGATGGCGTTATCTGCGTTCAGGCGGCTCCGCCTGAACGCAGCGTGATCTAGCGCTTGCGCTTTTTCTGGACGTCCATCGCGAGCGACTTGCCCAAGATGTGCTCGTCACGCCCGATGACATGTGCGCTGGAGCCGACGATGAGCGGATCGGGTCCATGGACGACGCCATGCGCCTTGTTCGGATAATCGAGGCTCGATAGAAAGTGCTGCATGCAATTGAGGCGCGCGCGCTTCTTGTCGTCGGATTTAATGACGATCCACGGCGCGTCGGCGGTGTCGGTAAAGAAGAACATCGCCTCCTTGGCCTCGGTGTAATCGTCCCATTTATTCATCGAAATACGATCAATTGGCGACAGCTTCCACTGTTTGAGCGGATCGTGCATGCGCGAACGAAAACGGCGCTGCTGCTCCTCGCGCGTGACTGAGAACCAATATTTGTAAAGACGAATGCCGCAGCTGACGAACATGCGTTCAAGTTCGGGACATTGACGCATGAAGTCCAGATATTCATTGGGCGTGCAAAAATTCATCACCCGCTCGACGCCGGCCCGGTTGTACCAGGAACGGTCGAAGAAAACGATTTCGCCAGCGCTCGGCAAATGGTGGACATAGCGCTGGAAATACCACTGAGTGCGCTCGTGGTCGGATGGCTTCTCGAGCGCGACGACGCGCGCGCCGCGCGGATTGAGATGCTCCATGAAGCGCTTGATGGTGCCGCCCTTCCCCGCCGCGTCTCGCCCTTCGAACAGCATGACGATGCGTTGACCCGCGTTCTTCACCCAGCTCTGCGCTTTCAGGAGCTCCACCTGCAGCAGCGCCATATGCCGCAGATAGTCCTTTTCGGAGAGCCGCGTCTTGTAGGGAAATTCACCCGATTCGAACGCCTTGCGGATCGCTTCCGGATCGGCGCGCAGCCGGCGGACATCCGGTTGCGGCGGGTGGGCGGGCGCCGCGTGATCCACTCCCTGAACGACCCCGGCGCCCTCCTCGATTTTGGGCGCGGGAGCCGCTGAGCCAGCTTTGGCGCCGCCGTCGGCGTTTTCGTCCATGGTCGACCACCAGTCTTCGCCGTGAGCGCGCGCCCGGCGCTCTCCGGATTTCCGGGGCTCGGGCGCGGCTTCGGGCCGGGAGTAAAATTGTAATTTTTCGGGATGTAAAGGCAACGGCGCATTTCAACGCCTCGGCAACCCAAGCTTCCGGCGCATTGCCACGCGCGGCCCCCCTCCCTATAGTCCGCCGCCAAAAGCCGGGGAGCCGGCTCGAACGCACCCAAGGAAGCATCCCTCATGTTGGAAGGCCTGCGCGTCGCTTCGCAGAACTGGATCGGCCGCGCCATCATGGCGCTCGTGATGGGCGTCATCGTGGTCAGTTTCGCGATCTGGGGCGTCGGAGACGTTTTTCGCGGGATGACGTCGCAACGGCTCGCCCGCGTCGGCTCCGGCGAAGTCTCCGGCGA
>JBFXJV010000224.1:0-6126 GCA_050174515.1 Methylocystis sp. | reverse complement strand
CAGCGGCTCCCATTCGCTTGCCTCCCTTTCCGAACTGCTAGGCGTCGAGACCCGTAAGATCGAATCAGAAGAGCATGGAGGCCGATTAACGGAAGAATATATCCGCTATGCGCTCGCCGACGTGCAGTCCACCTGGGAATGTTTCAAAAAGCTGACGGAGCGGTTTGCGAGTTTCGAACTGACCGATACGGGAGCCTATGACCTCTATAGCGAGGCCAGTCTCGGCAAGGCCTATTTAAAAACCATGGGCGTTACGCCCTGGCGCGAGCTGCAACCAAAATTTCCGCCCCAGCTTATGGGCAACATCCTGAGCGCCTATTACGGCGGACGCGCGGAAGTTCATATTCGACGGGAGATCGTTCCCGTCATTCATTGCGACTTCTTGTCGATGTATCCGACCGTCTGCACGCTGATGGGCTTGTGGAACTTTGTTTGCGCAAAGGGCGTCAATCATTTCGACGATACGCAGGCCGTCCGACAATTCGTTGATAAGCCCGCCTCCCAATTGATCCAAAACCTTCGGCGAAAGGACGCTTGGTCGTCTCTCGCTGCGCTTCTACAAGTCGAACCCAAGGACGATCTCTTTCCCGTCCGCGCCAAATATGATCCGCTCGTTAAAGGCGTCACGCCTACGGCGACGATCGGCCTCAACTATCTGTCGAGCAACGAGCCCTTATGGCTCACATTGGCCGACGTCCTCGTGTCCAAGATCCTGACCGGACGAACGCCGAAAATTCTCCGCGCCATTCAGTTTGAACCCATGGAGCACCAGGAGGGACTTCGCCCCATCAAAGTGGCGGGTGAAACGATCGATCCGGCGAAAGACGATTTCTATCGCGCGCTGATTATTCATCGCAACACGCTCAAGAAAAGAGCCGCAGCCACGAAGGACCAGAAAGAGGCTGCCGCGCTCGAAAATGATCAACTTGCGGTCAAAATCCTCGCGAACGCGACAAGCTACGGGATCTTTGTCGAATTGAACGTCGAAGACTATGTCTCGGCCAAGCCGATGATCGGCTATGGCGCAAAGGCGTGCCCGTTCAAATTCGAGTCGAAGAAGTTCGAAAAGCCAGGGAGATATTTTCACCCGCTGCTTGGGACGATGATAACTGGCGCGGCCCGCCTCATGCTGGCGCTGGCCGAGCGGCAAGTGATCGATCAAGGCCTTGACTGGGCTTTCTGCGACACTGATTCAATTGCCATCGCCAACATCGCCAATCTGCCCCTTGAAGAGTTCAAGGCCCGAGCGCTTAAGGTGCGCGAGTGGTTTTCAGATCTCAACCCCTATGGCGAGGACAAATCCATCCTTCAACTTGAGAAGGTGAACTTCCCTAAGGGCAAGGAAGGCGATCTTGCCACTCTTGACCCGCCGTTATGTCTCGCGGTCTCGGCCAAACGCTATGTCCTTTATAATAGTCGAAAAGACGGACCTCTGATCCGAAAGGCGTCGGGACATGGGCTTGGCCACTTGCTCGCGCCCTATGACGAGCCTCCCAAAGAGAGGCGTTCGCGGGTAAATCGCGTTGGCGTGCCGCTCTGGCAGGAAGACCTATGGAAAGAAATCATTCGCGCCGCCGAAAGCGATGCGCCAGATCAAACACGCTTCATGGAAATGGCGGGCTTCGACGCGCCAGCCGCTAGCCCTTATGCAGCGACAACGCCGGAACTGCTCCGATGGTTTGACGGATATAATGAAAGGCATAAAGAAGGCGGGCGAGTCTTTCCCTTTGGGTTTCTGCTTTCGCTGCAGGCAAAGTCGCGCCTAGAAATGCAGGTTACGGACCCGGGCGCGCTTTCCGACGAACTCTGGCAAAGGCGAGAGCCGAGGCCGGCGGCTCCATATTTCAAGCGCGCATTGGGCGCGAAGGATCGCGCGTTCGACCGCGAGCGCGACAAGCCCATCCCACCGGCTTGGCTGAAATCGCATGGCCGCAGCCTTGTTCGCTATCATCTCCACCAGGAATCCAAATTCTGGGCCGGCGAATATGATCAGCGCGGACCGCTGCGCCGTCGCCATGTCCGCGCCCTTTCCCTACAGCCGATTGGCAAGGAATCCGACAATCTTGAAGAGAATGAATTCATCGGGGAAGAGGCCGGGCCGCTTGAGCATCCGATGGGCGCTGCGGGCAGTGGGAAGCTCGCCGTATTTGTATCCGAGATCCAGCGGCGATTCGGGATCAGCGATCGCGTCATGGTCGATCGGGCGAGAGTATCCCACCATACGCTAGCCGATCTTCGTGAAGGCAAACGAGTATCCGATGAGTCCTTACAGAAGCTGGTACGCGCAACCGAAGAGTTACGGCAGGAGGACGAGAATCGCGCCGCGCAAAACGAACAATGGCTTGAAAAGCTGAGGCAGCTCCGGACCGAAGTTGACAGTCGGAATAAACTTGCGGATCTGCTCGGAGTAGATCCGAATTATCTCGGTCGGATAATCAGACGACAGAAGCCAATGACCGCGGAGATGGTAGAGAGGCTGACGAACTTGCTGATCAGTCTCGGTGAATAAGTTACGTGGGGATGCAAGGCAAGCCATCATCTGTCGGAAAAAAAACTGGAGCAACATTGTTTTCCAATGTAGGGGTGAGGCCTATGGCGGAGTTACATCGATTTTTGATTGAGAAAGTCGCTTTACAAGCATTATCCGACAAAGAATTGTCAATCCTTCTGGGAGGAGGAAAACTCTTGAACGAGCTCAATTTTAGCACTAAGCAGCTGTGGTTTTACAAGAACACGTTTTTAGCGTCAGAAGAAGGTCCCGACAAAAAGGCCGCTTTCGCTGGTCTCTCGTTTTTCTTGCGCATCCTCGCCGGTCATGTCTTCGAAGCATACGAGTATTTTCGTCGGGAGGTTCGCGTCGACAAGTTAAAGACTGAGTATAACATAACAGATGAAAATTTTTACACAGACATAAAGGTGCTAAAAAAATATTTCGCGAGTAAAAATATCATTTCTGGAATGCGTAATCGTTTCTCATTTCACACCGACTCTGAACTAATGAGGAGGTCGTTTGTTCGTCTACCCCATGAATTCGCGTACGAAGCTCTGCTTGGGAAATATCGGGGCCACAACATTTTTTGTGGGTCAGAAACCATAATTATCGATGGTCTCCAGCACCTCGCAGGTAATACGAGTTGGGAGGACGCAATCAATTTGGCGTTCGAGGATGCGACCCGCAATGCAGTTCTGCTTAGTAGCGTCGTTCAACGAGTTATCGGATCGATCATGACAACGAGGCTCAACTTAACAATGAGCAGTGCTGAGCGCGTGAGCTTATCCGACGGCCCACCGATTGATGATGTCCGAGTGCCGTTCTTTTGTCAGCCGCCGAGGGTGAGGGTCGATCCGAGCGATTCAGGATAACGGCGCGAGTTTCGGCGGGCATCGCTCTTCGTTAAATTGTTAGGACATTAGTCATGAAACCTCAAGCGCTCTTCATTGCACAGTCGACTTATGATGCGAAAGTCAACAACGAAAAAGTTTGGGACGATCTTCCTGTCGCCGCAAAAATGGCAAGCGAACTTGCTGCCGACCTGGCGGCTCACGGCTATCGTTTTAGTGATGGGGCATTGCTCAATGGCGGCGAAACGGCTGACATCGCGAAATTAATCGACGAGTGGTTCGCACGCGTCGCTAGTGGCTGTTGCGTGATCTTTTTCTGGACCGGACACGGCTGCTCGGACGGCGGCAGACATTACCTCGTGTGCCGCAACTCGCCAAAGGAAGGCATTTCTCCGCTCAATGCTTTAGACACAAGCGTAATTGGCCCTGTCATGGCTAATAGCAAAGCCGAGAAAATCTTGGTCGTCTTGGACACGTGCTATTCTGGGCTGGGCGCCAGAGAAATGGCGGAAAGTCTGGGCAAAATACTCTCAACTCGAACGCAGGTGATCGGACAGCAGCGGGCGTTTGCCATTATTGCTTCGGCGCATCCGCTTGAAGAAACCAAGGAAGGGATATTGTCGGCAGCGCTTGGCAAAGCGCTTTTTGAGCCAAGTGTTCCGCCTGATAAGCGAAGGTGGACCGACCACGATGAATTCATCAATTCGGCGGCGCTCGCGAAGGCTTCTCGTTTGTTAATGGCGGAGGAAGTGAGCTCCGCTCAGTACGTGGCTTATGGCGACGACCAGGAATTCATCCCCAACCCCCGTTACAGCGCCAATTTGCCTGATGTGAACGTCGAGGAGCGATCGGCGTTCGAACATCTCGAATTAGCGGCGCGTGGGATTGAGGTCGGCGAAAGCGGTTGGTTCTTTACGGGCCGCAAGCGGCTATTGGACGAGTTGATCGCTTGGCTGGAGAGGGCGGACCATGGCGTCCGGATCGTCACGGCGGGCCTTCCCGGCGCCGGCAAGTCCGCAGTGATCGGCCGTTTAGCGACCTTGTCCAATGAGAAATATCAAGAGATGGCGATTAAAGCGGGCGCGATCGTGATGGGAATCGATCCAGTTCCGCCCCCCGGCGCGATCGACGTCGCGGTGCATGCCAAGGGCAAGACGCTCGACGACTGCGCACGCGCCTTGGCGAAGGGGCTCGACTTGAAAATTGGCGAAGGCGCTTCCTTCGACGTAGAGGCGCTCGTAGCTGAGATTGGCAAACTTGACCGTAAGATCGCCCTGGTTATTGACGCTCTCGACGAGGCGGCGGCGGGACAAGGGAAGACAATCGCGTCGCGATTGATCGTTCCGCTTGGGCGTTTGCCGCATGTGAAGGTTCTCGTCGGCAGTAGACGCAGTCTCGACGGCGCAGTCATTCCCGAGGGTGAAGACCGACATGGACGCTTGCGGAAGGCGTTCGGTGTCGAGGCAATTATTAGCGATTTGGACGACGAGAAAGATACGCGCGACGACATTGTCGAATATGTCCGCCGCCGGCTACAGAGCAGCGACAAGCACCGAAACGACGATCCTACGATGATAAAGAGCGCCGCTGAACAGGTGGCGGATAAGGCCAATGGGGTTTTCCTTTATGCGCGGATCGTGTCGCGCACGTTGCAAGATCAAGATCGATTGGACGGTCAATTGCCCGACACGCCAATCAAAGCCTTCGAGCAAGATCTAACGGTTCGCTTCAAAGGGGAGGAGCAACGGCTTAACGATCTGCTCGCGGCCCTCGCCTGGGGCGAAGGCAAGGGGCTGACGCGGTGGGTGTGGCCGCTCGTCGCCAATGCGTTGGCGCGACGACAGCCGCCCTATAATGACAACGACATCGCCTGGGTCTTGGGCCACGCCGGCTGGCACATCATTGAGGCGGGTGAAGACGGACAGACTGTCTATCGCCTGGCGCACGAGGCCCTCGCAGATCATTACCGGACGAACATCGACGAAAAGAAGTTACAAGGCCGGATCACGGACGCGTTGCGACAAGGATTCGAGGGGGCCGCTTGGCTCAACTGCGATCATTATCTATGGCGGCATCTTGCCGACCATGCCGCAAAGGCCGGCCGCCTTGATGGTTTGATCCGTGATCCCGGCTATCTCGCAGTCGCCGATCCGGCGCGGCTCATTTTGGCGTTGCCAAGCGTCACAAGCGACGAAGGGATAGCGTTCGTCAATATTTATAACCGCGTCGTTGATCGATTGGTCGAGTTGCGACCGATCGACCGCATGCCACTAATCCACATGACGGCTCAGATGGAGGATCCGGACTTGGCGCCTGTGCTGGAACCTCCTGCGCCGACGTCATGGCGCTGCAGCTGGGCGCGGATCAAACCTTCGACGCCGCACAGGACCATTGGACGACATCAAGCTCCAGTATCTTCCGTCGCGCTTGGCGCAATCGACGGCGCGCCGGTCATCGTCTCGGGGAGCACCGACACCACCATCCAGCTGTGGGACGCGCGCAGCGGCGCGCCGTTCGGCAAGCCTCTCGAAGGCCATTCCGACTGGGTCACTTCCGTCGCGCTTGGCGCAATCGATGGCGCGCCGGTCATCGTCTCGGGAAGCCGGGACAAAACCATCCGCCTTTGGGACGCGCGCAGCGGCGCGCCGCTCGGCAAGCCGCTCGAAGGCCATTTCGGCGGTGTCACTTCCGTCGCGCTTGGCGCAATCGACGGCGCGCCGGTGATCGTGTCAGGAAGCTGGGACGGCGCCATCCGGCTGAGGGACGCGCGCAATGGGGTACCGA
>JBFXJV010000223.1:0-6145 GCA_050174515.1 Methylocystis sp. | reverse complement strand
CTTGTCTTTTTGCGCCAGGAACACCGAATTGCCGAAAGGCGCATAGACGATCGCCGTTTGCGGCAGCGTGATGAGGCGCTGGGGCTTGCCGGTCGCGATGTCGACCGAAGCGAACATGCCGGGCCGCAACTTGCGTTCGGCATTGGCGAGGCGCGCTCGAATCTGCACGTTGCGGCTCGCGAGATCCACTTTGGAGCTGATCGCGTCGATCTTGCCCTTAAAGGTCTGGCCGGGAAAGGCGTCGACAGTCGCGGCGATCGCTTGTCCGACCGAGACGCCGTTCAAGTCCTGCTGGGGCAGGACAAAGTCGAGAAAGATCGGATCGAGCGCCTGCAACGTCACAATCACCGCTCCGGCGCTGATATACTGGCCAAGATCAATCTGGCGGATGCCAAGCCTTCCAGCGAAAGGCGCGAGCAGGGTCTTTTGCGCGATTACCGCCTCCTGCTGCACGACCTGGGCGTTCGCGCTTCTCAGATTGGCGACGTCCGTGTCGACCGTCGCCTGGCTCACAGCGCGAATTTTCAACTGCGCCTGGTCGCGCCGCAGGTTGATCGTGTTGAGTTCCGCGGCGGCTTTCAACGATTCAAGCCGGGCGTTGTCCGTATCCTTACGTAGCTCGAGGAGAATTTTTCCCGCCTTTACGTCCTGGCCTGACTGGAAGTGGATTTTCTCGACAATGCCGGAGGTTTCGAGCGCCAGGTCCGCGCCATTGACGGCGCGAAACGTGCCTATCGCCGACAGCTTCGGGCGCCATTCCCGATAGGCCGCGGTCGTCACCGACACCGTTTGTGGCGGATTGGCCGTGGAGGCGAGAAACCGCCCGATCATCATCGAGCGGAAACTGACGAAGCCGTATAGACCTCCGAATAGGAGAGCGACGCACGCCAGCATGATCATCATTGGCTTGAACATCGATCCGCGACGGCCTTGCAAAAGCGTGTTAACGGGCACGGGAGCGTTCCTTAGCCTCGGCGCGTATGGCCGCAGCGATCGGCAGGGTTGAAATGAGATCGGTGGGTTTGGGCAGCGACGCCGGAGTCTCGTCGAGACGATTCCACCAACCGCCGCCGAGCGCCTGCATCAGCGCAGCGGTATCGGAGAAGCGCGCCGCCTGCGCCTGGACGCGATTGATCCGAGCGTTGAGCAGCGTCTGCGCGGCGTTGAGCACCGTTGGATAGGTGGTCGAGCCCGCCGTATATTGAGCCTGCGAGATATTCAGGCTTTCGGCGGCGGCCTTTTCCGCCGCAACCTGCGAACGCAGCGTCTCCGCATCATGCTTGATCGCCTGCAGCGCGTCGGCGACATTTTGAAAGGCGCTGATCACTGTCGCGCGATATTGCGCTTCAGCCTGTTGCAGCGCGGCGAGCTTCGCCTCGCGCTGGTGGAACAACCTGCCGGCGTCGAACGCTTGTCCCGAGAGCTGCGCCGCAAGATTGTAGACCGAGGTCTCCGGCAAGAACAATTGCGAGAAATTCGAAGCCTGACTGCCGCCATTGCCCGTCAGCGTAATCTGCGGCAGCATATTCGCGGTGGCGACTCCGACATTAGCGCTCGCCTGATGCAATTGCGCCTCAGCCGAAAGCACGTCGGGACGCTGACGCACCAGATTGGACGGCAGGCTCAACGGCAGATCGCGCGGCAAATGCAAATGCTCTATGTCGATCGCTTCGCCCTTGTCGTCGTTGGGAAAGCGGCCGAGATAGGCCATGAGCTGATTGCGCGTCTGCGCGCGCGCCTTTTCGAGCGGCGGTAGAGTCGCTTGCGCCTGAGCGACGAGCGCCTTTTCCGAAACCACGTCGGCCGCGCTCACGGCCCCGAGTTCGAAGCGCTTCTGCAATATGTCGAGTTGCTTCTGATAGGCGGTGATGAGATCGCGCGTGACCTTGATCTGCGAGGCATAGGAGGAATCGGCGATCGCCGCAGTCACCACATTGGCGGTCAGCGCCAGATAGGTCGCCTCAAGTTGAAATCGCTGATATTCGGCTGCGGCGAAATCGCTCTCAACCGTACGCATCGTCTTGCCGAAAACGTCGGGCGTGAACGACACTGCGACATTCGAATTATGGAGCGAGAAGAGCAGCGCCCTCGGCCCATTCGACGACGAGCTTTGCGCCAAACTGCCGAATTGCGCTGTCGTTATCTGCTGGCGCGCGACGCTCTGGCCTAACGTGGCTTGCGGAAGGAAGGACGCCGCATCGGCTTCCGTGGTTTCTCGGGCCTGACGCAGCGCCGCTTCTGCGGCGGCGATATTGGGATGATTCGTCACCGCCTCGGCCACAAGCGCCGAAATTTGCTTCGAGCGGTACAGTCGCCACCATTCTCCCGGAATGTCGCGGCCAGGCACGAGCCTTTGCGCGCCGCCTCCCGCGATGGGAGACGATTGCGTGACGTTCGCTGGCTTGCCCGCGGCGTAGCCCGCGCCCTGGGGCGCCGCGGGCGCGATAAAGTCGGGCCCGACGGCGCAACCGGAAAGTATCGCCGCCTGGAGCAGTCCGAGAATCGCGGCCCCGGCCTTCGATCGGCTCGATGTCAGCTGGCGTGCCTGACGCGCCGCGATTCGTGGCGCAGCGGGCTGCTCTCGGCGAATCGCACGGCGACCCCGCGCAAGCGGGTCGAGCAATGGCCGTGATATTCGCGCCGTCCATTCCATTTCACACCCAGGTTAAACTGAACAGTTTAGTTTTATCCTTGCCATGAGATAGCTGTCAACGCTAAACTGAACCAAACGGTTTAGTTTGGTTGTTTTTGCAGCAAGGCGAAGGGACGCTTCGCTGTTTAAGGCTTCGCCAATGACCGGATCTGTCTCGACCTGAATTGCGAGGGCTAAAATGCGCCTGTGCTCACTGGAGGCCATGGCTTGACAACAAAAAAAGCCACCGGCGCCACGTCCTTGGCGACTGAAGCAGCGCAGCCCGCGCTCGTCGGTTCGTCCACGGAATGTTCGTCGACAGCGAAGTCGGCTGAAGCGCATATCGCGGGACGGAAGGAATGTTACGTGATCGCGGCCGCCCGAAAATTATTTCTCGAGCAGGGTTTCGCTGAGACGAGCATGGACGCGATCGCGCGATCCGCGTGCGTGTCGAAAGCGACGCTCTATGCTTACTTTCCGAGCAAGGAGGCTTTGTTCGCCCATTTGATCGAAGCGGAATGCCGCCTGAAAGCCAGCCGCCTGCAGATGCCGAATCTCGACATGGGCCTTGTCGAGGCGCTTCGAAGCTTCGCCCGCCAATTTGTCGAGGTGTATATAACGCCGGAATCGATGGCGTTCTTTCAGGCGATGTCCAGTGAGCGCTCGCGCTTCCCGCAACTCTGCCAGCTCTTTTTTGAAAGCGGACCAAAAAACGAATTGATGCGCGTCGCAGCGCTGCTCGAAGAAGCCAAAGCCCGCGGTCTTCTAACGTTCTCAGATGCGACTGAGGCCGCCGGCCATTTTTTGAGTCTTATCCGAGGGGACCTACCGCTTCACACGGCGCTTGGTCTCGAACCTCGAGACGAAGCCTCTGTCGCCGCGATGGTCGATGCCGGGATTGGAGCTTTTCTGAGAGCATACAAAGTGGAGGGAACTCTCCGCGTTGGAGCAAAACGTCACAATAGGATTGCATCAAACTAGATGTGCGATGCGGAGCATCTTTCGATCGAACGCTGAATCCGCCTACTCGCCCGCTTGGATGTCCGAGGTCACAAAATATGCACTCGATAAATGTGCGGACATGGGCAATGCGATTGGCCTTAGCCGTGACAATCGCTGTGGCTGCTTATTTCGCTTGGGAGAAGCTAAAGCCGCAAACGCTTCCCCCAGGCATCGCCAGCGCCAATGGGCGTATCGAAGCGACGGAAATCGACCTCGCAGCGAAAATCCCTGGCCGCATCGAGAGAATATTGGCCGATGAAGGCGATTTCGTCAGCGCGGGGCAAGTGCTCGTCGAGATGGACACGCAAACGCTTCGCGCCCAGCTTCGCCAAGCGCAGGCCGACCATAGACGCGCTGAGATAAATGTCGATGCCGCCCGCGCGCAGGTCGTCCAGCGCAAGGCGGAGAACAAGGCGGCGTTGGCGGGACGCACCCAGCGCGAAGCGGAATTGGACGCGGCGCAGAGGCGCTACGATCGCTCCAAGCAATTGGTGAAGCGCGGCACGGCGGCGGTCGAAACCTTCGACAACGACCGCGCGCGCTTCGAGGGAGCGAAAGCCGCCGTCAGTGCGGCGGAAGCGCAGATCGCCGCCACGCGCTCCGCGATCAGCGCCGCCGAATCCCAAGCCGTCGCCGCGGAGGCGGCGGTCGACGCCGCCAAGGCCACAATGGATCGCATTCAGGCGGATATCGACGACAGCGCCTTGTCTTCGCCGCGCGACGGGCGCGTGCAATATAGGGTGGCGCAGCCGGGCGAAGTGCTCGGCGCCGGCGGCAAGGCGCTTAATGTCGTCGACCTCAGCGACGTGTATATGACCTTCTTTCTGCCAACAGAGACCGCTGGACGCGTCGCGATCGGCGCTGAGGCGCGCATCGTTCTCGACGCCGCGCCGAAATATATTATTCCGGCGACGGCGACCTTCGTCGCCGACGTCGCTCAATTCACGCCGAAGACGGTCGAGACGGCGGAAGAGCGCCAGAAGCTGACGTTCCGCATCAAGGCGAAAATTGCGCCGGAGCTTTTGAAGAAATACGTCCGGCAGGTGAAGACCGGGCTCCCGGGCGTCGTCTATGTGCGCCTCGATCCCGACGCGCCCTGGCCCACCCATCTCAAGGGCGAATTGGTGCAATGAGCGAAGGCGCTTGCTCGGGCTTCGTCGCGCGCCTGCGCGACGTCAGCTTGCGATATGGCGACGACATTGCGCTCGACTCCATCACGCTCGATATTCCCGCCGGCGCCATGGTCGGACTCATCGGACCCGATGGCGTGGGAAAGTCGAGTCTGCTCTCGCTCGTCGCCGGCGCGCGCGCCGTTCAGACCGGCAAGGTCGAGGCGCTCGGCGTCGATATGGCGAACGCCGCCCATCGCAATGCCGTATGTCCCCAAATCGCCTATATGCCGCAAGGCCTGGGCAAGAATCTCTATCCCACCCTGTCGGTCGCCGAGAACATCGATTTCTTCGCCCGCTTGTTCGGCCAGGAGCAGCAGGAACGCGAGCGACGCATCGCCGACCTCGTGAAAAACACTGGGCTCGCGCCCTTCGTCGACAGGCCGGCGGGAAAACTCTCGGGCGGCATGAAGCAGAAACTCGGACTCTGTTGCGCCCTGGTGCATGATCCCGATCTGCTCATTCTGGACGAACCGACGACGGGCATCGATCCGCTGTCACGCCGGCAGTTCTGGGATTTGATCGACCGCATTCGCCGCGATCGCGCAGGCATGAGCGTGATCGTCGCGACCGCCTATATGGAGGAGGCGGCGCGTTTCGACTGGCTTGTCGCGATGGACGGCGGACGGACGCTCGCGACAGGCGCAGTAGAGGAACTTCTCACGCGCACGAAATCGGCGACGCTCGAAGCGGCGTTCATCGCTTTGTTGCCCGAAGAGCGGCGGCGAACGCATCACGCGGTCGTCATTCCGCCGCGAGACGGCAAAGACGCCGAGATCGCCATCGAAGCGCGGGATTTGACGATGCGCTTCGGCGATTTCGTTGCGGTCGATCATGTCGGCTTCCGCATCCATCGAGGCGAGATTTTCGGCTTCCTCGGTTCAAACGGCTGCGGCAAGACCACGACGATGAAGATGATCACCGGCCTGCTGCCGCCTTCCGAAGGGCAGGCCTGGCTCTTCGGCAAGGAGGTAGACCCGCGCGATCTCGCGACTCGCCAGCGCGTCGGCTATATGTCGCAAGCCTTTTCGCTCTATTCAGAACTGACGGTTCGGCAAAATCTGGAGCTGCACGCAAGGCTTTTCCGATTGCCGGCCGAAACGATCGACGCCCGTGTCGCCGAGGTCGCGGAACAATTCGATCTTCGCGCCATTATGGACGAGCTTCCCGGAACGCTTCCGTTGGGGCAGCGGCAACGCCTGTCGCTCGCCGTCGCGATGATTCATTCGCCGGCCATGCTTATCCTCGACGAACCAACGTCGGGAGTCGATCCGATCGCCCGCGACTCCTTCTGGCAAAGGCTGATCGACATGTCGCGTCGAGATGGGGTGACGATCTTCAT
>JBFXJV010000222.1:0-6187 GCA_050174515.1 Methylocystis sp. | reverse complement strand
CGTGAATTGGGTGGCGGGATCGGGGGTCGGCGCTTGCGGCCATTGCACTTCGCCGATCGTGCGGGCGGCGTCGGGCGGAATTGAAACCGCGATGTCGGCGAAGCGGACGCCTCGCCCGCGTTCGCCGGAGAAGACGACGCCGGGCTCTGATGCGTCCGCTTGTCTGGTCGTGACGACAAGCAGGTCGACAACGCTCGCGCCGGGCGCGACCTGATGCGTCGCGACGAGCGTTCCATGCGGACGGCTCGCGCAAGCGCTGACGGCGAGCGCGACAAATGCCGCCAATATGATCCGTCCCCGCCCCATAAGACCGCCGTGTTCGAAACCAGTCGCGCCGCCGTCGAATAGAAGCTAACTACGCTTAACTGCGTCGTTTTTGCGGCGCAAATGCGGCGTTACATCTGGAGTCTCATCGGAATTGTGCGCAAGCGCACTGATTTGTTGGGAGAAATGCGGCATTATCGCCATGCTCGCACGAGAGTCGAGCGTCGGAGGCGGGGCTGGGACGATTCGCCTCCGGCTGCGCAGGGGAGAGTCTTGAAGGCTTTCCCCTGCCTCTCGATCCGAATTCCCATTATCCGATCGGCACCTGAGCGTCAGTCGAGAGCTAATCTTGGCCTGTTTTCTTGCGCTTGAGCTGTAACTCTCGAGGAAGCCTCTCATTGCCCAACCTTTTTTGGCCAAATGGCGCAAACCTGTACAGCGCGCACCGCGTCAAATTTTTTGCCGTCGACCACTAGTCGCACATGTGGTAATTCCGGATTAAGGGAAAGCCATAAACGCGGTCTTGGATAATTTAGGTTATTTTCATGCTGTAATTCGTCGTATTTTCGCTTGAACTCAGTTTCGACCGCTTTCGCCCGCTGTTGCGCTAACACTGCATTCGTTCCGCTATATTTTCGTTTGTCTGCCGATCCTATGAAAATTAGCCCATGAAGCTCTCGACCCTGGGCTCTGGTTTTTAGCACATCTAATATATTACCAACCCATCCTTTGACATCTTGTGGATTGCTCCCCTTTTCTAGAGTATCTTTTCCAGAGGCGAAAGTACGGATTTGCAGAGGCCCAAGCTTGGGACGATCAATACAATCAATTTCCGAATATTGAATTTGAGAGTCGATTCTATCGAGGACGTACTGTGCGTTAAGCTCCATTTCAATCGCAGCTTCAGGCTGCTTTGGCCATCCATCGATCTTTATTAAGTTATCTATGCTTAAAAGTGACCCAAACAAAGTTCCAAATAGCGTAGCTCCTCCCGATATTTTAAATATATTTGAAACTTGTTTGCACGTAATTTTTGATGAAAGCTGCATAACACGAGTGATGATGCTATCTAGTTTCCGGTACGATATTTTTTTAACTCCTTTGTCGAAATAAGTTCTAGATGATTCATGATTCTCTCTGGATAGGCAAAAAATCTGTAGCGTATAGCCAGATAAAAGGAGAAATAATCCGAAACTGAAGGCGCGGACAGCAAGCTTACCTAGATGATTTAGTGTCACTACGGGTTCAGACGTGACAATTGGCTGACCCGGACTTATCTTTAGCATGTCCGTTACTTTGGTGATATCCTGCTTTATATCATTAACTAATACTTTAATTTCATCAGTAATATTAATTAGCTTGGCGTCGATCTGGGTTACTCCAGGCATAGAATAAAATAACGTATAATATAGTATTGTAGCTATAGTAACAATTCCCAGAAAACTAAGTAAGTTTGCTGCGCGCCCATAATCAGAAAGCTTGGCAACGGCTCGCCGATGTTCGCTTAATTCCCGTGAAAGAGAGTCCAGCGCGCGCCAGCGCTTGCGCTTTTCTTCTCGTTGGCGCGCCTTCGAACGAGCAGAGCCCCGAATGGAAGCCCATTTGGCGCCCGAGAAGGGAAATTTGTCGCGTCGAGCCATTACCAATCCGTGAAAAAGCTGATCAACAACAATTTTATCGTAGCGCAATTTTATCCGATGCGGGATCGGTCGCAAGACATGTCCAGCCGCTGCTCGCTCGCTCAAAGTTCCGAAAGGCTCACTTATAATCGGAACTTGCTCCAGCCTTATGACTTGGCGCAATTTCGATCACTTAGACGACTCCGTGCGAACGAAACAGGCGCTAGCCGCGGGTCAGCGCCTTTTCGATATCCTTGAGCGGGTGGCGGGTCAGGTCCTTGGCGAGTTCGCCGAGCACCTTGCTCTGCGCCTTGGCCGACAGTTCCTTGCGGATTTCGCCCAGGGCGCGCGGCGGCGCGACGATCGCGATGGCGTGCAATTCGCCGGATTCCGCCGCTTGATTGATGCGGTCCGCCATGGCGCGGGCGAAGCGCTCTTCCTCCAACTCGTGCCAATCGACGTTTTGCACGGCGCTGCGGCCGGGCGAGAAAGAGGTGAAGCTGCGGCCCGGTCTGTCCGTTCCCTGCTCATGCGTTGGCGGATTGTCGTCGATGCGGGTCTCGATGACCCGAAGATCAAGCAAGTCGGCGTCGCCGTGGTTTTGGAAAAAAAGCGCGCGGCGGCCGTCTCCGACCAGAACCCAGGCGCCGTTGCCGACGGAAAATTCGACCATGAGCGTGTCCTCGCCTTCTATATCGTTAGCATTGTTCCTGACGGCTTGTTCCTGATGACTTGTCCTTGTCAGCTTGTCCTTGTCATCTTGTCCTTGGCGCTTGTTTCTATGGGCCCTCAATTTTGGCGTTTGCGTGGACGATGCCGGCGCAAATGCATGCCGGCGCGCTACTCATTCAAGGATAGCGCGCCGACGGGCGCTCTCAAATCGCCCGCACCGACAATATCGCGTTGAATTGGACGCAATCGGCCAATTGTAGAAATTGCGATTGTTTCGAAGGTTCGGAGCGGCGCGCGCTCTAAAACGTTCGCATCGAGCACGTTATCCGCATTTGGGCGATTCCGCCCAAATACAGCGCGATCTAAGCGGCGAGCTTCTCTTCCTTGCCGGCCGGGTCGCCCATCTCCAGCAGCGCGGCGCCGCGCGCGCCAGCGCTTGCGGCTCCGTGCGTCAACAGCTGGCGCAGGGCGGCGCTCCGCCTGATCGAGCGTTCATTGAAAGTCCAGAAAAGCCAGCAGGCGCCCAAAATGCTCAACAGCGCCGTATAGGGCTCGCCAAGGGTGAAGGATGAAAGGAATGAGAAGTCGGGAACGCATTCATTGGCGTATTCACAAGCGTCCGACCAATCCTGAAACCACTGCCTGACCGATTCCATCGAGACCTCCTTGCCGCGCTGCATTCGACTCGCGCACGCCCCGCCGTCGAATCGTTTAGCGCAGGGACATTGCAAGAATTGTGCGATGCAGCATGTCGCGCGTCAATCGGCACAGCTTGGTCAAATTGGCGCACTGCCTTGAAATTAGGCAGAAAACGCGCGCCGGCAAAACCGCGCAGCTCGACCGCCGGCATGGCGGCTATCGTCAATTATCCTGCCGTGACCCGTTGTGCGCCGATCAGGAGGCGTCGCCGATCGGCCATTCGCCCTTAAAGACGCCGCCCTTGTTGTCATGGGCTTCGACGCGGATCGTCTTCGCGCCGTTTGGCGCATAGGTGAAGCGGAAGGTCGGGTCTTCGGAGAGCGAAATGCCGCCTTCCATCTTGAAGATCGGCGCGTCGCCCTGAAAGACGTCGACTTGGTCGATGAAATGCGCTGGGAGATAGGCGCGAGAGATCGGGTCCATCTGCATGCCGGAGGCGTTCGGGTGGCGGATCATGATCTGGGCTTCGCGCTTTGCCGGGTCGGCGCTCTTGAACTCGCGATATTTCATCTTGCCGAGATTGGCGATCGCCTCGTCCTGGTCCTTCACGGCGGGCGCCGAACAGCCGCCCGAGGCCTTGACGAATTTGGCGTCGGCGCGCAGCTTTCCGTCGCTTGTCTCAGCTACCGCATGGATGTTCGAGTAGGAATTCACCCGCACCCGGGTCTCGATGAAGCCGACGCCGGATTTGTCGCCGAGCGTAAAGGCCGCCGCCATCGGCATCGGGTTCTGGTCGATGACCAGCGTCGCGACTTTGATCTGCGAAGGGTTTGAAAACCGCATGCTCATCGGCACGATCGCCGCGTCCTCGGCGCGCACGGGCGCTTCAAG
Organism: Methylocystis sp.; assembly: GCA_050174515.1. Classification (GTDB taxonomy): domain Bacteria; phylum Pseudomonadota; class Alphaproteobacteria; order Rhizobiales; family Beijerinckiaceae; genus Methylocystis. The sequence continues at coordinate 2,102 of JBFXJV010000222.1, read as the reverse complement.
CGCGATGACGCCGTCAGCCGCCGCGATCGGGCGGTTTTGGAAAATGTCAGTAACAAGGCCCGGCCAGGGGTCTGGCCCGCTTTCCGCGAGGGCGCCGGTCGCGACAAGCGCGAAGACGGCGCCGGCGGCGCAAAGGGCTGATTTGTTCATCCGGCGTCCTCCCAAAAGGTCCGTCTCGCCTCCTTACGACGGACGGGCGACGATCTGCGGGCGAGAATAAGCGCCGCTTCCAACGGCGTCACGTGACAAAGTCATTCACGGCCCTTCCCATTCCAGCTCCGCAAATCCCGCTGTGGCGTTACGGGCGTTGTAATCGTCGAAAAGCCGCCACTTCTCTCGCTCTTCGGCGCCGGCGGTCTTGGCTGCGGCCGCGACGCTTTCGCCCTTTTTGATCGCGGCGCGAAGATCGGCGGTGAGCCGCATCAGATAGGCCCGCTCATCTTCAAGCGCCTTCGGCCAGGGCGCCGGGATCGGTCCATGGCCGGCGACCACCTGCGTCGCCTTGATCGTGGCGAGCCTGTCGGCGACGTCGAGAAAGCCGAGGAGACTGCCGTCGACCACCGGCACATGCTGCAAAAAGAGCAAATCGCCGGAAAAGAGCACGCCGCTCGTAGGATCGAGAATGGTGAGGTCGCATTCGCTATGGGCCGTGCGCCACGCCTGAAGGACGATCTCGCGATGGCCGAGATCGAGCGTCATCATATCGCCGACGGTCATCGTCGGCGCCACGATCGTAACGCCGTCGAGCGCGTCGCCCATCTGGTCGCGAAAGGCCGAAAGATAGTGCGGTCCGCGCGCCGCAAGCGCTCGCGGCAGATTCTTGTGCCCGACAAATATCGCGCCGGTCTCGACGAAGGCGCCATTGCCGAATGTATGGTCTGGATGGGCATGAGTGTTGATGACATAGCGGATGGGCTTCCGGGTCTTCTCGCGCAGCGCCGCGAGAAAGGCGCGGCCCTCGATCAGGCTGCCGCCCGTGTCGATTACCGCGACGGCGTCGTCGCCGACGATCGCGCCAAGATTGGCGATGTCGCCAAGATTCTCCCGAGTCATCAGGGAAGTTTTCCCCTGATGCGCGTAAACTCCCGGCGCGATTTCCTTTAGGGAGAAGCCGGGCGCAGCCTGCGCGGCAAAGAGCGGCGCGATCGCCGCGACGAGCCCCAGTAAGCAACGCAACATATTGTTCGCCTTGGCTGTTTTACGGGTTGCTGGATGCGACGCATCGCCCAGCGGCGCCAACGTTTTTTGCGATTGCGATTCAAGCTTTAGCGACATATTATCCGGCCGTTTCCGAGTTAAAATATGTCTCCCGGACGGGAACCGGGAGCTTCTCGCCGCTGGCGGATGTTTTGTCCTGCTGGCATGAGACATAAACGGAAATCGCCTTCCCAATGTCGAGGCGCCTAGGAGGCGCGACGTCGGCGGCGGCGCAACGATAATGCGCGCCGGGCGTCGCCAGGAGGAAAAGCTCATGCACAAACTGTTGTTGTCGACTTCGGCGGCTGTACTCGCGCTCGCCGGCGCTGCGAATGCGCAAACCTGGGGCACGCCCAGTGGCGCGGCGACGGCTGGCGGCTCGGACGAGTTGCTGACCCTGCAGAAGGACGCGAAGCAGTGGGTGATGCCGACGGGCGATTACGCCAACCAGCGCCACTCCGCGCTCAAACAGATCACGACCGAGAATGTCGGCAAGCTCGCGCCGGCCTGGCAGTTCTCCACCGGCGTTCTGCGCGGCCATGAAGGCGCGCCGCTCGTCGTCGGCGACGTGATGTATCTGCACACGCCGTTCCCCAACGTCGTTTATGCGCTCGATCTGAAGGATCCGGACCACAAGATTCTCTGGAAGTATGAGCCCAAGCAAGACCCGTCGGTGGTGCCGGTGATGTGCTGCGACACGGTCAATCGCGGCCTCGCCTATGGCGACGGCAAGATTTTCCTGGCGCAGGCCGACACCACGCTCGTCGCGCTCGACGCTAAGACCGGCAAGCTGGCCTGGTCGGTCAAGAACGGCGACCCCTCCAAGGGCCAGACCTCGACCGCGGCCCCGCATGTCTTCAAGGACAAGGTGTTCGTGGGCATCGCCGGCGGCGAGTTCGGCGTGC
>JBFXJV010000221.1:0-6194 GCA_050174515.1 Methylocystis sp. | reverse complement strand
CAGAAGTCGAAATGCCCGATCCACATCTGCTCGTTGATTGCGTTGACGAGCGCCATCACTTCGCTACGCCTTCGCTCAGGCGCCTTGAGATCGAAGGCGCAGCTGACATGCAGCGTTTCGAGTTGCGGAAGCCAGGTGAAGGCGACGTGGTATTCGGTCCAGGCGCCGGCGACGGAAATTGAAATCTCGTCTTCGTCATCTCGATCGAAAGACCAGTCGTTGGTGGCCGCCAGTTGCTCCACGACATCCACGGGATGTTCGGCGCGTTCAGTTTCATTTTCTGTTGCGATCAGCATGTGCCAACCTTTTATTTGGATGTCAGCATGACGCGGCGAGTAAAAGACAGGCGACGATGCGTCGTGGAGTTTTCCGAGAGGCGCCTCCTTTTCAAGCAATTGATTCGAAGTCGAATCATCTCTTGTATCACTATACTCCACACTCGAACTGCAACGCGAAAAAAGCGATGCTCCGATCCCATTGTGGCGAAGACTTGCGGGATTCGCATGTCGGCGTCCATCGCGCTGCGGCGGTCTTCCACAGCGACTCACACGAAAAAAGCTCTGGATAAACGATGGAGGGCGCGCGCCCACGCGCCGCAGGTCAAATAAAAGCCTCGCCCGCGCATTGCGGGCGAGGCGTGATTCTCTATTCGGCGCGACTCGCGCTTTCGAGTCGGCGGATGTTAACGCGTCATCATCACCGGAGCGCCGACGCTCACCCGATCGTAAAGATCGGAGACGTCCTCGTTCAGCATCCGAATGCAGCCATAGGAGGCGGCGGTGCCGACCGAGGCGCGCATCCTGCGGGTCGTGCCGTGAATCGCCACGTCGCCGTTGCTAAGGGTCAGCGCCCGGACGCCCATCGGGTTGCGCGGCGATCCGCCGGGAATGAAATTCGGCAATTCAGGATGGTCGGCCTTCACGACCGCCGGCGGAACCCAATCTGGATTCACATATTTTCCCGCAATCGACGTCTCGCCAGACCATTCCTTGCCGCGCTTCGGCACCGCCACGGGATAGCTGATGGCGACTCCGGTATCGACCACATAGAAGAGCCGGCGTTTTCCGGCGCTGATGACGATCGTGCCGGGAGCGACGTTTGGCGAAAAGGAGACGATGTTGCGGGCCGCCGCATTCTGCGGCAGCGCGGTCAGCGCCAATGCGCCAACCGCCGCGAGCAAGAGGAACTTCAACGCTCCCGCCGGCTTGACGCTGGGGGCTCGACGCGAAAGATCAATGAGGTTACGCATGACGCTCACACCCTGTTTACTGACGCCTTGACGGCGACTTTTCGAATGAGCGCATTCTAACTTTCGCCATGATCCTGTCGAAACGTTCCGCGTCTTCAGGTTAGGGTTTAACGTTAAGACGCCTCGTGAAATTTTGAGCGCGCGACCCGTCGATTCGGATCATTGCGTCGTGATTGCGCCATCCTTTCGTCAATATTCATGCGCGATGCGCGCATGCTAAGCTAAGTGGCGCGGGCACGGTCGTAAGGCATGAGCGAGACAGTCGGACCGCCGAAAATTTTTGATCGCGCGCTGCTGCGCCGCCGCCTTACTCGGGCGATCGCCAAAGGCGCTCCCGATTTCCTGATGGCGCGCGCCGCCGACGATCTGCTTGATCGCCTGCTGACCGTGAAGCGCGAATTTCCGCGCTCGCTCGATCTCGGTTCGCCGAGCGCGCATTTCGCGCAGGCCGTCATCGCGAGCGGCCGCGCGCGCCCTTTGCGCGCAAGCGGCCATAGCGGCGACGTCATCATTGATGAAGAAACCCCGCCCTTTGCGCCCGGCTCCTTCGACCTGATCGTGTCCGGCATGGCGCTGCAATGGGTTAATGATCTGCCGGGAGCGCTTGCGCAGGCGCGACGCATGCTTGCGCCGGACGGGCTGTTCATCGCCTGCCTCATCGGCGGCGCGAGCCTCGTCGAGCTTCGTTCGGCGCTCGCGCAGGCCGAAGACGAAATCACCGGCGGCGCGAGTCCCCGCGTCTCGCCCTTCGTCGACGTGCGCGACATGGGCGCGCTGCTGCAGCGCGCCGGCTTCGCCCTGCCCGTCGCCGATGTCGACAGCGTCACGCTGCGCTATGATTCAGTATTCGGACTGATCGAGGATCTGCGCGCCATGGGCGCCGCCAATGTTCTTGTGAAGCGCGCGCTCAAACCGCTGCGACGCGACCTTATCGCGCGCGCGGCGCGGATTTACGCCGAGCGCTTCTCGGACGCCGACGGACGCGTGCGCGCGACATTCGAAATCGTCTGGGCCTCGGGCTGGGCGCCGCATGAAAGCCAGCAGAAGCCGGCGCAGCGCGGCTCGGCGACGATGCGGCTCGAAGATGCGATGAAATCTACGCGTGAGAGCGATGCATAGCTGCGCTCGAGCGGGCCGCGAAATAGTGGGAACCGGCTATTCGCGTAAGGCGTGCTCGAAATCATTAGAGTCGATCACATTATCTGCGTTCAGGCGAGTCCGCCTGAACGCTGTGTGATCTAGGGCGCGACCTTCACCTCGACGCTGCGGGTTTGAACCGGCGCAGGCTCCCATGGACGCTGATAGACGAAGACGATTTCGGCCTGACCGGGCTTGAGCGCGCGAATGTTCCAATGGCGCACGCTGGGGCTGCCGACCATTCGTCGCCGGCTGCCGCTGCGGCCGCCATCCGATATCGACAGAATGCCGAGATTGCGGCTGGCGTCTTGATCAATGCGCCAGGAATAGCCGGTCGTCGCATTCTCCTGGAGCGAAAAGATCGCGCTGCGTCCCGGCGCGAGCCTTATGGCGTCGCCGGCTTGTGAGGGCGACGCGACGAAAAGACCAAGCAGCAGCAGTCGCGGCAATAGACGCCTCATGACCTGTTTCCTTCGTCCCGCAAATTTTCAATACACGCCCGGAATGAGCCGGGCCGTATGGGCGCGATAGACGTCATAAGATGCGCCAAACTCGGAGCCCAACAGGCGCTCCTCGGCGTTCATCCGAGCGACGAGCGGCAGAATATTCGCTGCCGCCAGAAGCACGCCGACCGCCGTGTTGAACGCCAGCCCCCAGCCGAACACAGAGATCAGCAGCCCAAGATAGCTCGGATGCCTGATGCGGCCGTAAAGTCCGGTGGTGACGAGTTCATGGCCCGGCTGAATGGCGACAAGGCCGCTGAATCGGCGCCCGAGCACGGCGACCGACGACAGTCGCAAAGCCCCGCCCGATGCGTAAAGCGCAACCCCCAGCCATCGCACCGCGTCGCCGTCCAATGTCCAAAAACCCTCCCGGTCGGCCCAGGCGGGCAGATAGGCGCTGAGCAGCCCGATAATGAAGAACGCTGGGATGACCCAGCGATTGCCGCGATCCTCGCGTAGGCCCGGACTGAGATTGCCGCCGACGAAAAGCGAGGCGACTCCGAGTGCGAGGGTGACGACAACCACCGCCGTCCGCGCCGGATTGGCAAAATAGGCGTCAATCCCGCCAGCGCCGAGGATCGCCAGCCCCAGAAAAACGCCGATCGACAGCGCGACGGCGAAGACGCGGATCAGCAGCGAATGAGACATCACAACCGCTCTCCCGTTCTGATCCCTCACAATACTGGGATGCAGGGAAAACCGAGCGCCAAAATGACCTAGTTTTTGCATCTCGATATCGCGCCGCTATGCGCGGCGAACAGCGCGAGCTTCAGGCGCCGGAGAAACATTGACCCTAAAGCAGAGGTTGGTATACATACCACATTGGACCATCGTTTGGTCCATTAGGGCGCTGCATGAAGATATCCGTGACCGAGGCCAAGGGGCAATTGACCGAGCTTGTCCGGCGCGCCGAAGCCGGGGAGGAAATTATCCTCACCCGCCATGGTCAGGCGGCGGCGCGTCTCACGCCGGCCAAAACGGCGTTAGACCGCAAAGCGCGTCGCAGACTGCTGCAAGCGGTCCGCGCCTCGGGCGCTTCGAATGCGACCCCAGGCCCCGACGCCGCCCGCAGCCAAGACTCTCTCTATGACGAGAGCGGTCTGCCAAAATGATCGTCGTCGATACATCGGCGTTGATGGCGATCATCCTTGATGAAGTCGACGCCGAAAAATGCAGCAAGGTCCTCGAAGCGGAAAAGACTGTGCTGATCTCCGCGGCAACCTTGGCGGAAGCGCTCATCGTCGCGCGCCGACGCAATGTCGGCGAGGAAATGTCGCGCGTGATCGACGGGCTCGGCTTCGACATTTTGAACGTTACGCCTGCCGCCGCGCGCCGAGTGGCCGACGCCTATGCGCGATGGGGCAAGGGCGCGCATCCGGCGGGATTGAATTTCGGCGATTGCTTCGCCTATGAAGCCGCAAAAGAACATTCCTGTCCCCTGCTCTATGTCGGCGACGATTTTTCGCGGACGGATGTGGCGGCGGTTTAGACCTCGCGACAATATGACGACGAGCAGGAGCGGCGCGTCGGCGAATTCGTCCGAACCGCTATGACCCGGCGCGGGTTTGCCGGAAGCTGTTTCGGTTGGACATGCCGTCGCTATCCGCATTCCGATGCGACAGCTGGCCGTGGCAATGTTTAAACTTTCGCCCTCCGCCACATGGGCAAGGCTCGTTGCGGCCGCGCTTGACGTCCTGACGGCGGACCCAGTCCATAACCTCTGCCGCCGGTCGATTCTGCCGAACCAGGCTCGCCATCGTCATCATGGCCGGACGTGTATGCTTGTAGAAACGTTCCAGTCCTTCACAAAGGTAATTGTGGCCAGCCTCTCCTTCGCGGGACTGGACGAAACGGTCCTTGGGACAGCCGCCATTGCAGAGTGACAGCGCGTCGCAACCGCGGCACTGCGCAGTCAGCGCGTCGCGCTTGTCGCGGCCGAATTTGCGCTGGCGGGGTGAAGCGACGAGCTCCAACATATGCGTTTCATGAATATTGCCGAGGCGGTAATCCGGCTCCACGAAGTGGTCGCAGCAATAGAGGTCGCCATTATGCTCGAGCGCCGGTCCATTGCCGCACGTCGGCGCATGGATGCACAGCATATGTTGGCCGAAATAGGCGTGGAGCGTCACATCAAACATTTGGACGAAAATCGCGCCAACGTCGCGGCGCATCCACTCTTCGAAAATGCCTATGAGAAACTGCCCATATTCGCGGCCGCCCACTGAACGGTTGGTGACGAGCGAACCCGTTTGCGTATAAAGCATCCGGCTTTGGCCGGGCTGTTCGCTCCAGCCGAGATTGGCGATTGGCAACGTTTCTGGCGTCGCGCGCTCGACAATGGGAATGAATTGAATCCAACTTGCGCCGAGCTCATCACGAAAAAACCTATAGACCTCAAGCCCGCAATCTTGGTTTGCGGCGCTGACAGCGCAAAGGATGTTGAAGTCGACGCCGTGCTTGCGCAGCAGCGTCAGTCCCCCCATGACCAGATCGAACGTTCCTTTGCCTCCGCGCGTCACGCGATACCGATCATGGATCTCCCTCGGCCCATCGATGCTCAGACCGACGAGGAAGTTGTGCTTCTTGAGAAATGCGCACCATTCGTCGTCGAGGGCGACGCCGTTCGTCTGGAATGTGTGCTCCACACGCTGGCCGGGACGCCGGTATTTCGAAACAAGCTCGACCGACCGCTTGAAGAAATCGAGTCCCATGAGCGTCGGTTCGCCACCCTGCCAAGCAACCGTGACACTCGGCGCGCGATGCGACTCCAGCAACTGTCGAATATAGACGTCGAGCGTCGCTTCTGACATGCGCTGGCGATCGCCTGGATAAAGCGCTTCCTTCGAAAGAAAAAAACAGTATCGACAATCAATATTGCACGCCGATCCGCTGGGCTTGGCGAGTAGGTGAAAGCTCGGCGGCGCATCGCGAAGCTCAGGCAGGCTGGGACTTGGCGTCGTTTGCGTGCGCATTGCGGATTTACTCGGGTTTTTGCCGACCGCGAAGCCGCATGCGATGGAGGTTCCGACATCATCGTCCCAGCGCATGCGGCTCCGCGCGAATCTTCGTCGTCACGCTCCCTCAAAGTCAGGTCGACGGCGGAGGTCCGAAACTTCGCGTGCGGCCCAAACTTTCGTCTAGTCCACCGAAAGCGCCGCCGCGGCGAGTCTCTCGAGATCGAGGTACTGTTCCTTTTCTACGGTGACGCCGACCGCGAAGTTTGTCCCGCCAGTGAATTTCCCAGGAGATTTATAGTCTTCGCTCACCGTGTCGCCGCTGTCGCGTCCGACGCACAGGCCGTCGCC
>JBFXJV010000220.1:0-6214 GCA_050174515.1 Methylocystis sp. | reverse complement strand
GGAAGATCGCAGACGCCGAGCGTCTCGACGCCGGCCTGCGCGACGGCGTGATCGTTTTCGACTGACGAACCGCTGACGCCAATGGCGCCGATCATGACGCCGTCAGAATCGACGATCGGCAGGCCGCCTGGAAATGTGATCAGCCCGTCATTCGAGTGCTCGATGCCGTATAGCGGACCGCCGGGTTGCGACAGCTTGCCGATCTGACCGGTCGGCATGCCGAAGAAGACGGCGGTCTTGGCCTTTTTCATCGCGATGTCGATGCTGCCGACCCAGGCGTCGTCCATCCGCTCGAACGCCTTTAGAACGCCGCCGGAATCGACCACGGCGATGCACATCTGGGTTTTGAGTTCAATCGCCTTCCGGCGCGCTGCGTCAATCGCCTTGTGAGCCTGGTCGATCGATACATGCATTGGCCGATCTCCTTTCAGATAAAGCCGCTTCCGCTCTCGAGGCGAAGCCGGAGCGCCTGCCCGTCGAGCGGACGCAGACATGGCGACTAGACACGGCGATTAGACAGGGTGAGTGGACTTAGCGATTGAACGCGGCGGTTGAACGTGGCGATTAATTTTGAGTCGTCTCCAGAGCGCGGGAGATCAGCGCCTTGGCGTCCGCGCTGTCCCAGGCGGCGGGACCGTTCATCAGCCCGATCTGGCACCCGTCGGGGCCGATCAGCATCGTGGTCGGCAGGCCCAGCGCTTTGCCGGACTGCTTCATCTCGAAGAAAATGTCGGCCTTGGGATCGCCGTAATAGGTCAGCGATTTGACGCCCGCTTCCGCGAGGAAAGCCTTCGGCCTCTCCAGACGCGTCGTATCGACGTTAATGGCGACGACCTCAAAATTGTTTCCTGTGAACGACTCTTGTAGCTTGTCGAGCGCGGGCATTTCAGCGCGGCAGGGCACGCACCAAGTCGCCCAAATATTGAGGAGCGTCGTCTTGCCTTTGAAGGCGCTGAGCTTGATTGGGGCGCCGTCCGGCCCCTTGAAGGCGTAGTCAGGGAGCGACTGCGGCTTCGCGGCGATGTTCATCGCCGCAACCTCGCCCTTGGCGAGATCCTTTAAATCGGGAGCGATCTTGGCGGAGGCGACGCAGGCGGGGTCGTCGACTGTCGCGGGCGCCGCGCTCGGCTCAACCCTTCCGCCCAGGCGCGCGCCTTCATCGACCGCGCCTTCCGGCGGTTTCTTGCCGCCCATGCTGCCGATCACGTATAGAAACGTCACGCTCACCGCTATTGTGATCAAGGCCGCCTTCGCGACAAACAGGAATGATCGCGGGGGGCGCGGCGGTTTCGACATCGGGCGCAGGCTCCGGGGCTAAAAATGACGAGCAAGATATGGGGCGGGCGCTTCAAAAGCGCAACCGACAAGCTTCTGGAGGCGATCAATGTTTCGATCGACTTCGACAAGCGCCTCGGCCTGCAGGACGTCCTCGGCTCGCTCGCTCATGTCGCCATGCTGGCCGAAATCGGCATCGTTACGCGCGAGGATGCGTCGACGATCACTGAAGGGCTGGAGCGAATCAAAGCGGACATCGAGAACGAGCGCTTCAATTTCTCGCGTGGACTCGAAGACATACACATGAACGTCGAGTCGCGTCTTGCCGAGCTGATCGGGCCGGCGGCGGGCCGCCTGCACACGGCGCGTTCGCGCAACGATCAGGTCGCGACCGATTTCCGCCTGTATATCCGCGATGAAATCGATGCGCTTGATCGCGAACTCGCCGATCTGCAACTCGCGCTCGCGCGCCGCGCGTTGGAAGAGGCGGCGAGCGTCATGCCCGGCTTCACCCATCTCCAGTCGGCGCAGCCGGTGACGCTCGGCCATCATCTTCTCGCCTATGTCGAAATGATCGCGCGCGACAGGGGGCGTTTCCGCGACGCCCGCGCCCGGCTCAACGAATGTCCGTTGGGCGCGGCGGCGCTTGCTGGCACGAGCTTTCCGATTGATCGCGCGATGACGGCGCAAGCGCTCGGCTTCGACCGGCCGACGGCGAATTCGCTCGACAGCGTCTCCGATCGCGACTTCGTTTTGGAGACGCTGAGCGCCGCGGCGATCTGCGCCACCCATCTGTCGCGCTTCGCCGAAGAGCTCGTGCTGTGGACCACGCCGCAGTTCGGCTTCATCGCGCTTTCCGACAAATTCACCACCGGCTCGTCGATCATGCCGCAAAAGCGCAACCCCGACGCCGCCGAACTCGCGCGCGGCAAATCGGGCCGCGTGATTGGCGCGCTCGTGGCGCTGTTCGTCGTCATGAAGGGACTGCCGCTCGCTTATTCCAAGGATATGCAGGAGGACAAGGAGGGCGCCTTCGACGCGCTCGACACGCTGTCGCTCTGCATTGCCGCAGTCGCCGGCATGGTCCGCGACATGCGCGTCGACCGCGCGCGCATGAAGGCGGCGGCAGGCGCCGGCTACGCCACCGCGACCGATCTCGCCGACTGGCTGGTGCGGACGCAGTCGCTGCCGTTTCGCGAGGCGCATCACGTCACCGGCCGCATCGTGGCGCTCGCCGAAGCGCGCGGCGCCGGGCTCGAAGAATTGACGCTGGAGGAGATGCAAAGCGTCGAGCCGCGCATCGACGCCGAAGTGTTCGACGTGCTCGGAGTCGAGAAGTCCGTGCAGAGCCGCAAGAGCTTTGGAGGAACGGCGCCCGACAATGTGCGCGCCTCGGCGCAGGGCTGGCTCGACAGGCTGAAGGATTGATGGACGACGTCGCGCCCCGGCTTTCTCTCGCCACGCCGCCGCTCGCCGAAGCGGCGGGTTTTGCGCCAGCGCTCGATGAAGCGCTTGCCGCCGGCGACGTTGCGAGCCTTCTCATTCGTTTTGCGGGCGCGGACGAACGCGTGAATGAAGCGATCGTTCGGGCCCTGGCGCCGGCCGCGCAGGAAAAGGACGTCGCCGTTCTTGTCGCAGCGTCGCCCAATGTCGCGCTGCGCGCCGGCGCCGACGGCGCGCATGTTTTGGACTGCGGCGACGCGCTTGCCGAAGCGATCAAGAAACTCTCGCCGCGCTATATCGTCGGCGCCGGTGAACTCGAAACGCGCGACGACGCCATGCGCGCGGGCGAGGCGGGCGCCGATTATGTGATGTTTTCGGATATCGATCGCGCCGCGCTGATTGAACGCGTCGCCTGGTGGGCGGAGCTGTTCAACACGCCCTGCGTCGCCCGCGCCGCAACGCTCGCCGACGTCGCGCCGCTCGTTCAGGCCGGCGCCGACTTCGTCCTGCTCGACGACGCTGTCTGGAGCGACGCGCGGGGTCCGGCGGCAGCCGTGGCCGAGGCGCAGGCTCTACTCAAGGGAGAAGGCAAATGACCGCCGTCCAAACGAGCCTCCGCTTTTCTGGAACGAACGCGTCATTGCAAGGCGCGAAGCATCGAAGCAATCCAGGAGCCGAACCGCGCGTGCTGGATTGCTTCGCGTCGCTCGCAATGACGGCGCTTGTTGCATGTTTCTTCCTCTTCCTCTCGCCCGCCGCCCGCGCCGCCAATGATGCGCCCCCGGCGCCCGATCTCGCCTTCGGCGCCTATCAGCGGGGCGACTATTCGACGGCGATGAAGGAGGCGAAGAAACGGATCGCCGCCAATCCCAAGGACGCGGCGGCGCTGACGCTTATCGGCCAGCTTTATCTCGAAGGCGCCGGCGTGGCGCGCGATCTGTCTCTAGCGATGGAATGGTTCAAACGCGGCGCTGACGCCGGCGACGGGGAAGCGGCCTATCTATATGGCGCAGCGGCGCTCAACGGCGCCGGCGCGCCGAAGAACCGCGCCGTCGCGCGCGCCTATCTCGAAAAGGCGGCGGCGCAGGACCGCCCCGCCGCTTTGCATCTCCTCGGGGAGCTCGCGCTCGAAAATGAGGGCGCGCCGTCCGACTTCGGCAGAGCGGCGGACTATTTCCGTCGCGCGGCGGCGAAGGAAAACGCGGATTCGGCTTATGCGCTTGGCGTTCTCTACAAGACCGGCAGGGGCGTCGCCAAGGATGAGCGCGAAGCCGCGGAATGGTTCAAGCGCGCCGCCGGACTCGACTTCGCGCCGGCGATGGTGGAATTCGCGGTTTTGCAGTTCAATGGCGTCGGCGTGCCGCGCGACCGCGCCGCCGCGGCGCAATGGTTCCGCAAAGCGGCCATGAAGGGCAACGCCGTGGCGCAAAACCGCCTCGCGCACATCCTCGCGCAAGGGCTCGGGGTAGAGGTCAATCTCGTCGAAGCGCGGCAGTGGCGCGACAAATCGCGTGAGGCCGGGTTGAAAGATCCTTCGCTCGACTTTCTCTCGAACGCATCCGAGCCGCGCAAGCCTGCCGCGGGCAAATGAGCGCCGCCGCGAGCGCGGCGACGCGGCGAACCGTCGCCTTCCTTCGCCGTTTCGTCAAGCCGCGTCTCCAGTCGCTGACGGCGCCTGTGCGCGCGCTACAAGCGCTCGTTGAAACATTGTCTCCCGAACGGCGCGCGCCCTTTGCGCCGCAGATTCCCGGCGACTGGATCGACGCTTCGGGCGGCGCCGTCGCAACGCTGTTCTATCTTCATGGCGGCGCCTTCCTGATCGGTTCGCCGCGGCTTTTTCGCTATGCCGCAAGGGAATTCGCCCGCGCCGGCTTCGATGTCTTCACGCCGGCCTATCGGCTTGCCCCAGAGCACGTATTTCCCGCTGCGCTCGAAGATGTATTGCGCGCCTACAAAACCTTGGTCGAGGCGCGGCCGGGCCCTTTCGTCTTTGTCGGAGATTCAGCCGGCGGCGGGCTCGCGGTCTCTTTGATGCTGCGCATTCGCGATGAAGGCGTTAGGCCGCCTGTCGCGGCGGCGCTGTCCTCGCCCTGGGTCGATCTCGCCGCGACCGGCGCCTCGATTCGCGAGAACGAAGCGCGCGACCCTTGGTTTACGCGCAAGGACATATTGCTTGGCGCCAGAGCCGCGCTTGGACGCGAGAACGCAAGAAATCCGCTCGCGTCGCCGATCTACGCCGATCTTTCCGGCCTGCCGCCGATGCTTGTTCACGTCGGCGTCGATGAAGCGCTGCGGGATGATTCGACTCGGCTCGTCTCGCGCGCGCGGCAGGCGGGCGTTGACGCGCGGCTCGAAATGTGGCCTTGCGTGCCGCATGCGTGGCAGCTGATGAGCTTTCTCCCCGAAGCGCGCGAGTCGCGCGCGAAGGCGATCGAATTCTTGAAGGCGCGCGTCGCTTAAACGTCGGCGCATGCCGCGCCGCTGGAGCAGATTCCGAAAAAGTTGACAGACTTTTTCGAAGAGAACCTGCTCCAACATTCTGATTTTGAGCGATTCCTTATCGATCACATGATTCCATGTGATCGGGAAGCGCTCTAGGCGCCGGGCGTCGCCTCATTCGGCCGCCAGAGGCGTTTCTTCCGGCATGCCCCGTCCGGAACGTGTGAGAAAGCGGCGGCACTGCTGTTCGCGGTCGTAGCCAAGCAGCGTGCCGAGCATGAAGTCTTCCTCCGCAGTGAGCGCATTAAGCGGACGTGTGACGATGGCGCGCGCTACGGCGACGAAGGCGGGCCGGCCAAAGAAGAGGTTCGCCTTGACCGGGCTGATCTCCTGGACGAAGCGATGGATGCCATGCGCATCCAACTTGCCGAGCGCCAGCGCCAGTTCCCGACGGCTGACGGTCATCAGAAACAGGCCGCGAACGCCTCTCCCATATTCATAGATATTGTGGTGAATGAGTCGCAGCACCGGCGCGGTTTCGGCCGACCGATATGGCGCCGACGACAGGGGCGGAACGCTGTCGCAGATCAAAGTACCTGGCTCAGCCATGCGGTCACTCTTTTTTCGGTCATGCCGGATTGGGTGTCCTGGTCGAGGGCGAGGCCCACGAACTTGCCGTCCCGCTCGGCGGTGGAGCCGACATAGTCGTAGCCGCCGGTCTCGGTGAAGCCGACCACCTTTGCGCCGAGCGCCGACACCTCGTCGTAAAGGATGCCCATCGCGTCCACGAAGGAGAGCGGATAGGTCTGTTGGTCGCCGGTGCCGAAAAGGGCGACTTTCTTGCCCTTCAGATTGGCGCCGCGCAGCTTGTCGATGTTCTCTTCCCAATCCGTCTGCAGGGTGCCGTCGCCATAGGTGGGCGAACCCAGGATCAGCAGATGGCAATTCTCGAAGTCGTCCGTCGTCGCGTCCTTGATGTCGATCGACCGCCCCTGGGTTTTCTTGGAAATTTTGGAAGCTACCCCCTTCGTCGCGCCGCCGTCGGAACCGAAGATAA
>JBFXJV010000219.1:0-6216 GCA_050174515.1 Methylocystis sp. | reverse complement strand
CCATTCGTCTGGTTTAAACAACATGACGAAACATATTTTTCTTTCCGCTATGATAGCAGCGCAGGCGGCTATGTTTTTGTGCCAGACTTTCCGCCGCCTTGATGTTGCTTTTTATCTTTCTTTGCTAGCCCCGACTTGTGCTGCGCGACCTTCTTTAGCGCCGCGTCGAAATGCGCTTCGGATTCATCGCAGCCGAGTTCGCGGGCGGCTTCCACAAACTTGTCGGTTTGGGGGCCTTGCTGCTTAGGTCGCTGGGGCTTCGTCATTTCAGGTGCCGTTATGTGGGTCGTTTATCTCGATGAATCCAAAGAGGATAACTCGTTTTTCGTCTACACAGCACTCATTACAGGGTCGTCAGTCTGGAACGAGGCATTCAAGGAGATAAAGAGATTCCGCGCACACCTGAAAAATGAGCACGGGATATATAAAAACAAGGAACTACACGCCTGGAAATTTGCGGCGGGGAAAGGCGCTATTTCAAGTATGGTGCTCAGCAAACAACAACGGTCAGAAATCTTTTCTGAGACCCTTTCGTTCATTGCTGCCAACCAGCGATATTTTCGAGTCATAAGCTCTGTGAACAGAAACGAAGCCGACGCTTTCGATAGGCTCGTTAACAGGATCAACCGAACCGCAAGACGCTTCAACAAGCACGTCATGTTCATATGCGACGAAGGACAGCAAATTGCGTTCACTCGCCGCATAAGGAAAATGCGGATTCATAATCCGATATCGAGCAAATACTCCGCATGGGAAGATGGTAAGCGGACAAAAAACATCACGATCGATAACATCATCGAAGACCCATTTTTTAAGAATTCGGAAGAGTCATATTTCATACAACTCGCAGATTTTTGCGCATATGCATTGCTTCGAATGGAAAGGCCGATCGCGAGCAGGACAGCGTTAGGCTACGACAAAAAATATCAGCTTCTATCGCCGATACTTATTCTAGCCTGCAACCAAAGAGACCCGCGAAAACTCGGCATCATAAGGTAAACCCCGGCTTTTGACCGGGGTTTGCCGGACCTACCCTCGCCTTCGCAAGATCAGACCAGCGCCATTAATATAAGCAGATTCGTTCAAAGAATCAAGCCCTTACCTTACGTTTCGCTAGTTGTTTGATACGTAAGGCGCTTTCCAACAATACCCTTCAATGCCCGCGAAGCACGCTCCTGATCCTCGCAACCTAACTTCGAGCGATGGTTGTAGCGGAAATCAAATTCCGCGAGATAGCGGTGCAAATGCTTCTCGCCGCAGTGCTGATAAACGCCTTTCATGCCGCGCTTGAAGATCGAGAAATATCCCTCGACCGTGTTCGTATGAACGTCGCCGCGAACGTATTCGTCGGCGCTGTGGCGCACCGTGGCGTGATCGGCGAACTGCTTGCCGACTTCCGGGTATAGGCCGCTTTCGTCCGTGTAGAGAGACGTTTCGCGGTCAATGTTTTCCGACACGATAGAGGCGACGTTGAGCTTGTTCGCCTTATCGACATGGAACGTGCGGACGGAACCGCCACGCTCGACAAGAGCGATGACGGCGCGCTTGCCGGCCGGGCCGAACTTGCGACGGCGAGACTTGTAGGGCTTGCCTTCCTTGGTGACGGTCGGCTGAACCTCAGTCTTGCCGAAGTAGGTTTCATCGGCTTCGACAACGCCGCCAGCTCCACCCATAGGCGCAAGCTCGCCAGACCGCATGGCTTCGCGAATGCGATGCGCGAGAAACCACGCCGTCTTGTATTGAACCTCCAAGACGCGATGAAGCTGGTGAGCGGAAATGCCTTTCTTGCTCGCCGTCATGAGATAGACAGCCTGCAACATTTTCGAGAGCGGCAAATGCGCGGACTCGAAAACCGTGCCCACCTTCACCGTGAACTGCTTCCGGCAGTCAGAGCATTTGCGAAGGCCGATGCGCGTCTTGCGGAGGTCGTAATGCTTTCCAGAGACGGAGCCGCAATGCGGGCAAACCGGACCTTTCGGCCATATGATTTTTTCCAGATGGGCGAAAGCTGCGGCTTCGTAGTGAAAGTAAGGCTTCGACAAAACGGACATTGATCTAGCTCCTTGAGTCTTAAGCTAGATCATCCGCCATGGTTTGTCAACTACACAATCGCCACCATCGTCCTGCTGTCAAGGAATAAATTCCAGATTCGAAAAATTTGCGCCTCAGTAGCGCGCCTTCTTCGGCCAGCGCTTCGGCCACAGCCTTATAAAGTCGGGCAGATCGTCGGTTTCGATCTCGTCTTCGCTGGCCTCGATCCGCCCCCGCGCCGACACGCCGGCGCGATGGACGCTCGTCGGATCGCCGGAGATCAGCGGATGCCAGGGCGGCAGCGGCTTGCCTTGGAGGCGCAGGACATAGGCGCAGGTCGGCGGCAGCCAGCGAATATCCTTGAGTTTCTCCAGCGTTAGCCGCACGCAGTCGGGCACGTATCGACGCCGATGGGGGTAGTCGCCGCAACGGCAGCTCTTCCGGTCGAGCAATTTGCAGGCGACGCTCGTATGATAAATCGCGCCGGTGTCGTCGTCTTCGAGCTTGACCAGGCAGCAGCGGCCGCAACCGTCGCAGAGCCGTTCCCACTCGGCGCGGGTCAATTCCGAAAGCGGCTTCTCCCAGAACGGCGTCCGGGCCGGCGCAATCGACAGGGCATTTTCGCCTTTTTTTAACGCCATCCTTCTCTTTCGGCTTGCGCTTTGCGCGACGGAAACCATAACGCAATGTGGGCCGCACGGCCTGTCGTCAAGATGGTTTAAAAAGTGTTAAAGTCGACAGAGCGCCGGTAGGTTTTATCGGCGCAGGGAGCATTTGAGCAGTGTTGAAGCGTTTCCAGGCTTCCGACTTCGCCAAACGCGTCAGGCGTATCCTGCTCGCGATCGATGCGCTGATCGATTCAGCCATGTTCCAGAGCGGGCGGCGGGTCCGCGAGCTCTATGACGACTTCTCGACCTTCATGGAGCGGTTTCACGTCTCCGGCATTGCGCGGGTCGGGGTGGAACTGTGCTGCGAAGCGCTGACTCTCGGGCTCGGCGCCGGAATCGTCGCGATGGCGCTCGCCTCCTCGGCCGTTCAAATGACGAGCGACGAGAATTGGCTCAAGCAGACCGATCTCGCCGTCACCTTCCTCGATCGCTACGGCGCCGAGGTCGGCCAGCGCGGCATCAAGCATGACGACGCCGTGCCGCTCGACCAATATCCCGATCATCTCATCAAAGCGGTGCTGGCGACTGAAGACCGCCGCTTTTACGACCATTTCGGCATCGACGTGATCGGCACGCTGCGCGCGTTGACCGTCAATGCGCGTTCGTCCGGCGTGGTGCAGGGCGGCTCCTCGATCACCCAACAGCTCGCCAAGAATGTCTTCCTATCAAATGAACGCACCATCACCCGCAAGATCAACGAGGCCTTTTTGGCGCTCTGGCTTGAGCACCATCTGACCAAGCGCGAAATCCTCAAACTCTATCTCGACCGCGTCTATATGGGCGGCGGCGCCTTCGGCATTCAGGCCGCGGCCGAGTTCTATTTCGGCAAGTCGGTCAAGGACGTGACGCTTGCCGAGGCGGCGATGCTCGCCGGCCTCTTCAAGGCGCCGACGAAATATGCGCCGCACGTCAATCTGCCGGCGGCGCGCGCCCGCGCCAATGACGTGCTGAGAAATCTCGTCGACTCAGGCTTCATGACCGATACCCAGATTATCGGCGCCTTGCGCAATCCGGCGACGCCGATCGACCGCGCCCGGGAGACGAGCCCCGACTGGTATCTCGACTACGCCTACAGCGAAATCCGCAAATTCGCTCAGGAAGGCAAGCTCGGCGACAATCGCGTGCTCAGCGTGCGCACCACGCTCGACTCGAACATTCAAAGGCGCGCCGAAGAGGTCATCGAGACCAATTTGCGCGAGCAGGGCCGCAGCTTCCGCGCCAAGCAGAGCGCGGCGGTCGTGATTGAGCCGGACGGCGCCGTTCGCGCCGTCGTCGGCGGGCGAGACTATGGCGCCAGCCAGTTCAACCGCGCGACGGACGCCGCGCGCCAGCCCGGCTCATCCTTCAAGCCATATGTTTATCTGACCGCGCTGATGACCGGCAAATTCAAGCCGACGACGATCGTCACAGACCGGCCGACCTGCATCGGCAATTATTGCGTGCACAATTACAGCGGCAGATACGCGGGCTCCATGCCTCTCGCCATGGCGCTGGCGCGGTCCTTGAACACCATCGCCATCCAGCTGTCGCAGGCGATCGGCGGCGGCGATTCGCGGATCGGCCGCGCCAAGATCATCGAGACCTGCCGGCGGCTCGGCATCAGCACGCCGCTCGAAGACACGCCCTCGCTTCCGGTCGGACAGAGCGACGTGATCCTCCTCGAACATTCCGCCGCCTATGGATCCTTCGTGAACGGCGGCAAGAGGGTCACGCCCTACGCCGCCGTCGAAATCCGCAACCGCCAGGGCGATCTGCTCTATCGTCACGACCGCGACGCGCCGCCGCAGAAACAGGCCGTGCCCTACGGCAAGGTCGTCGAACTTGCGGGCATGATGAAAAAGGTCGTCGAAGAAGGCACCGGGCGGCGCGCGCAGCTCGGCCAGGGGATCGACGTCATCGGCAAGACCGGCACCACCAATGGCTATCGAGACGCTTGGTTCTGCGGCTATACGGGCACGATGGGCGGCTGCGTCTGGTACGGCAATGACGACAACACTTCGATGAACAACATGACCGGCGGCTCGCTGCCGGCGGGCACTTGGCATGACATCATGGCCTATGCGCATCAGGGCGCGACCTTGAAGCCGATCGTCGGATTGAGGCCTGATCCCAGGGGCGCAACGGCCGTCGCCAACGCCAGTGCGGTGAAGCCCGTCGAGCTCGGCGCGCCGCAGCGTCCAGCGACCTTGTCGAAGGGCGCGATCCAGGCGCTCGAATCGATACAGATGAAGATCAAGGCGATCGGCGTTGACAAGCAAAGCGCGCTTGAGGCGCCCGACGCAGCGCCGCTGGAGGCGCGGCGCGCCGGTCAGGCGGCCGATGCCGGCGTCATAAGATAGCGGCGGGAGCGCGTCCTTGGACCTCAAGCCTTATGCGAATTATCTGCGCGCCGGCTCGGCGATGATCGCCGGCCTCGCCATCGGCCTGCTGGCGACCGTGTTGTCGCTCAATGCCGGCTACGGTTTCGACTCCCTGCGCGCCGGCCCATGGACGTCGTGGCCGCATATCGGCGGCGCCGACATCGACCCTTATGCGCGGGCGGTGATCGCGCGCTCCGGCGAAGCGCCGCTCGGCCGCGATCAGGGACTGGCCTTCATCGCGCGGACTGACTCCGACGGCGCGCCGCTCAACGGCGAATGCGAATATCGCATCGTCGATCCGCTTCCGGCGGCGCGCTTCTGGACGATCGCGCTCGCCAGTCCCGACGGAAGGCTTGTCGCCAATCCGACCGACCGCTACGGCTATTCCTCGGTCGACGTTCTGCGCAAGGAAGGCGGCGCTTTCGCCATCGACGTCGCCCGGGAAGCGCGGCCCGGCAATTGGCTGTCGCCGGGACAGGCGGAAGACTTTGTCATCATGCTGCGGCTCTATGATACGCCGCTCGACATCGACGCAAATCCCGATCCCAATTCCTTTCCAAAAATCGTGAAACTCGGATGCGCCTGAATATTCCCGATCGCTTTCTCGATCTTCTGCCCTGGCTGCTCGCCACGCTGCTCGTCGCGGGCATCGTGCATATCGTGTCGGTGCTGCTGATGCCGACGGTCGCGCCGCGCGATGCGCTTGGGCGGCTTGCGGCCTATGTGAAGAGCGCCGCTCCGGCGGAAGGTCTGGTGGTGCTGCCGCAGATGGCGCCCGGCGACGAGACGTTGCCCTTCGAGGATCCGGCCTTCGCCGAGGCGGTCTGCGTCTATGATCTCGGCAAAGGTCCGCTGCGCGTCAAGACGAGCGTCGACGGCGAGGATTTTCTCGGACTGTCGTTTCACGCCAACGCCGGCCGCATCTATCATTCGATGACCGATCGCGCGGCGATCAAGGGCAAGATCGACATTGTCGTCGGCGACGCGCGCCAGATCGACGCGCTGACCAGCGCCGACGAAGGCGACGCCCCGCCGCCTGCAGAAGTGCGGCTGACCGCGCCGACGAAGCACGGCTTCGTGCTGATCCGCTCTTTGGCCAAACGCCCCTCCGATCAGGAGCGCGCGCGCAACCGGTTGAGCGCGATCAGCTGCCAGAG
>JBFXJV010000218.1:0-6223 GCA_050174515.1 Methylocystis sp. | reverse complement strand
CGAGGTGATGGTCGAAGGCGTCTCCGGGCTTCTCGCCGTGCACGGAAGACGCGAGCGGCCGCGCTGGGAGACGACGCGGAGACGACTTGTTTGGGTTTCCGGCGCCGTGGCGCAGGCCTTCTCGGCGGAAGATCCGGAGAGCCTGAGGGGCCCTCAATTTCACGCCGCCTGGTGCGACGAACTCGCGAAATGGCGCTACGCCAGGGAGACATGGGACATGCTGCAATTCGGCCTGCGTCTCGGCGACTGGCCGCGCCAGCTCGTCACCACGACGCCGCGCCCGCTGCCGCTCTTAAAAGAGCTGATCGCCAATCCGACAAGCGTCGTGACCCGCGCCTTGACGCGCGAGAACGCCGCCAATCTCGCGCCCTCCTTTCTCGAAAGCGTCGTCGCGCAATATGCCGGCACGCGGCTCGGGCGCCAGGAGCTCGATGGCGAGATGCTCGACGAGCGCAAGGACGCCCTGTGGACTCGCGACATGCTGGAACGCGCCCGCGTGCAAGTGGCGCCGCCCTTGAAGCGCATCGTCGTCGCGGTCGACCCGCCGGCGAGTTCGGGCAAACGCGCCGACAATTGCGGCCTCGTGGCGGCGGGGATTGAAGAAGCAGGCGCGCTTTACGTTCTCGCCGACGCGACTTTGTCGGCGGCGCGGCCGGCGCAATGGGCGCGCGCGGCGATCGCGCTCTATCACAAGCTTTCCGCCGACGCGCTCGTCGCCGAAGTCAATCAGGGCGGCGAAATGGTGCGGGCCGTATTGAACGAAGCCGATCCTTCCGTCCCCGTCACGATGACGCGGGCGACGCGCGGCAAATATTTGCGCGCCGCCCCGGCCGCGCAGCTTTACGAACAGGGCCGCGTCAAACATGTCGGCGCCTTTCCGGCGCTCGAAGACGAAATGTGCGATTTCGCCGCCGACGGGCTTTCGTCCGGGCGCAGCCCCGACCGACTCGACGCGCTGGTCTGGGCGATCACGGCTCTGGCGTTGACGCCGAAAGCGCCCGAACCGCGCATGCGAAGAGTGTAGCGAAACATCGCGCCGATCGTGTCAGTCGGATAAGACCCCTGGCCCCTCATCTCACTTCTCCCCGCGAGCGGGGAGAAGGGATGGCGACGCAACGCCCCAGCGACAACGCGAACGCGTGATATTTCGCGAAACGCCTGACGCCCCCTCTCCCCGCTTGCGGGGAGAGGTGCGGTGAGGGGCTTGGGGGTTGGCGCGCCGCGAGACGCATTCCTTTCAAAGGACCATTCATGCCCTCACTGCTCTCGCGACTCATCGGCGCGGTCGCGCCGGCGCGCGAAACCAAATATTCGCGCGCGGCGAAGCTCTTCGCCATGCATGCGCTCGGACAGCCGCATTGGAGCGCGCGCAATTCGACGGTGCTGACCCGCGAAGGCTATGAGCGCAACGCCGTCTGCCATCGCTGCGTGCGCATGGTGGCGGAAGCCGCCGCCTCGGTGCCCTGGCTCGTCTATGAGGGCAGCGACGAGGCGGTCGACCATCCGCTGATCTCTCTCATCGAGCGCCCCAATCCGCTCGACACCAGCGCCTCCTTCATCGAGGCGATCTGCGCCAATCTGCTGCTTTACGGAAACGCCTATGTCGAATCCGTCTTAATCGA
The DNA here is from genome assembly GCA_050174515.1 of Methylocystis sp. Lineage (GTDB taxonomy): Bacteria > Pseudomonadota > Alphaproteobacteria > Rhizobiales > Beijerinckiaceae > Methylocystis. The sequence goes on along the minus strand of JBFXJV010000218.1, from coordinate 4,601 downwards.
CGAGGAGCTGCGCGAACTCTATGCGCTGCGGCCCGACCGCATGAGCATCGAAGCTGGGCGCAACGGCTGGCCTGCCGCCTTCATCTATCGCGCGCTGGGACAGGAAGCGCGCTACGAAATGCGCGGCGAAGGGATCGAGCCGATCCTGCACATCAAATTCTTCAACCCGCTCGATGATTATTACGGCTTTCCGCCGCTCGCCGCCGCGCAAGTGGCGCTCGACACGCATAACGCCGCGAGCTTTTGGAACAAGGCGCTCTTGGACAATTCCGCGCGGCCTTCCGGCGCCCTCGTCTATGCGGGGCCGGAAGGCGCGCATCTCACCGATGAACAATTCTCTCGGCTGAAAGAAGAGCTGGAGGAGAATTTCTCCGGCGCGACCAACGCCGGGCGGCCGCTGCTGCTCGAAGGGGGGCTCGACTGGAAAGCGCTGTCGCTGTCGCCGAAGGACATGGATTTTACCGAGTCGAAAGCTGGCGCGGCGCGCGAGATCGCGCTCGCCTTCGGCGTGCCGCCGCTGCTCCTGGGTCTTCCGGGCGACAATACCTTCAGCAATTACACCGAGGCCAATCGCGCTTTCTGGCGTCAAACCGTGCTGCCGCTCGTCGCGCGCGTGCAGAAGAGCTTTCAGGCCTGGCTGCAGCCGGGCTTCGGTTCCTTCCGCCTCGACTATAACGCCGACCGTCTCGAAGCCTTGGCGAGCGAACGCGCAAGCGAATGGGAGCGCGTCGGCAAGGCGGCTTTCCTCACGCTCGACGAACAGCGCGAAGCGCTGGGCTATGGCCCGGCGCGAACTCCGTGCGGCTGCGGCGGAACAACGAAGCGGCTCGGAGACTATGACTTGCTAGCTTTAGATGAACGCTGCGCCGAAGAATGGGCGTGGGCGCGAAGGCAGTGTGAAAGCCTATTGAATCTAGCCGATCCGCCGTTAGGCTTGACGGGCGGATACAACGATGTCGAAAATTGTGCGCGAGGCTTCGTCAGCGCTGCGTGTGGCGGCAATGCCGTTTGAGCGAGATGGTGATGAAAATCCATAATAATTGCAGCGAACTCTTCCGCCAGCGCGACTGGAAAGCTCTGCACGATATGCTCGATAGCGCCTCCCCTGGCCGCGACTCGGACGAGCGCGGTCAAATCGCCCACTGGCGCGCAAGTGCGCTTTCAGCCGAAGGCCGGCATGACGAGGCCATCGACGTGCTGCGAGGGATTCAATCGGATTGTCGATGCCGATCGACCGTGTCGAAACATATTGCCGAAAATCTGCGCCGCCTAGGCCGCGATATGGAAGCCATCGAGGAATTGAAGAACGCGCCTCTTGCCGAAGAATGGGATTGCTTTCGCGCACTCGCCCTTGATGCAAAATATGTGCTCGCTCACCTCTTGGCGAGCAACGGTCTGGAAGTCGACAAGGCGATCCTCGACGATATTCCCGATGGCTATATACACATCACCGATCGCGGACACAGAATCTCGAAATCCGATTTGATGGATCTGATCTCCGGCAAGAAGAACAGATCAATCCAAGCTTCGCGCTTGTGAAGAGGGCGCACGAAGTTTTTAGCGCGAGACAAGCTTTCCAAGCCTACTAACTCTTTGCAGCAAATCGCTCAGCTGATCTTCGCGCCCATAACGCCGCGAGTTTCTGGAACAAGGCGCTGCTCGACAATTCTGCGCGGCCTTCGGGCGCCCTCGTCTATGCGGGGCCGGAAGGCGCGCATCTCACCGACGAACAATTCTCGCGGCTGAAAGAAGAGCTGGAGGAGAATTTCTCCGGCGCGACCAACGCAGGCCGGCCGCTGCTGCTCGAAGGCGGGCTCGACTGGAAGGCGCTGTCGCTGTCGCCAAAGGACATGGATTTCACCGAGTCGAAAGCCGGCGCAGCGCGCGAGATTGCGCTCTCCTTCGGCGTGCCGCCGCTGCTCCTGGGTCTTCCCGGCGATAATACGTTCAGCAATTACGCCGAGGCCAATCGCGCCTTCTGGCGCCAGACCGTGCTGCCGCTCGTCGCGCGCGTTCAGAAGAGTTTTCAGGCCTGGCTGCAGCCGGGCTTCGGACCTTTTCGCCTCGACTATAACGCCGACCGTCTCGAAGCCTTGGCGAGCGAACGCGCAAGCGAATGGGAGCGCGTCGGCAAGGCCGGTTTCCTCACCCTCGACGAACAGCGCGAGGCGGTGGGCTATGGACCGGCGCGGACTCCGTGCGGCTGTCGCGGAAAGTCGAAACGACTCACCGACGACAAGAACGACATTGGCCTCGATCGTCATGACTTGCTAGACTTGGCTGACAACTGCGCAGAAGAGTGGGCATTGGCGCGAGAGCGTTGTGAGAACCTACTCGACCTGCCAAATCCGCCTTTAGGATTGACGGGCGGCTATAATGATGTCGAAAATTGCGCGCGAGGCTTCGTCAGCGCGGCGTGTGGCGGAAATGCAGTTTGAACGGGTGTTATGATGAACATCGACGACCATTGCAGCAATCTCTACCGTCAGCGCGACTGGAAAGCCTTGCATAGCGCGCTGGATACCGCCTCCCCTGGCCGCGATCCGGACGAACGAAGCCAAATCGAGCACTGGCGCGCGACCGCGTTTTCCGCCGAAAGCCGGCATGAGGAAGCCATCGACACACTGCGCGCGATCGGATCGGATTGTCGATGCCAGACAAGAGTTTCCAAAAAAATCGCGGAGAATTTGCGCCGGCTGGGCCGCGATATGGAAGCGATCGCGGAATTGAGAAAAGCGCCGCTGGCCGAAGAATGGGACAGCTTTCGCGCGCTCGTCCTTGACGCGAAATATGTACTAGCTCACCTTTTGGCGAGCAACGGTCTGGAGGTCGACAAGGCGATCCTCGACGATATTCCCGATGGCTATATTCATATTACCGACCGCGGACACAGAATCTCGAAATCCGATTTGATGGATATGATCTCCGGCAGGAAGAATAGGTCGAGCCGAGCCTCCCGCTTGTGAAGAGCGCACGCGATAGCGCGAGACGGGCCTTTCAAGCCTACTAACTCTTTGCAGTAAATCGCTCAGCTGATCTTCGCGCCCATAACGCCGCGAGTTTCTGGAACAAGGCGCTGCTCGACAATTCTGCGCGGCCTTCGGGCGCCCTCGTCTATGCGGGGCCGGAAGGCGCGCATCTCACCGACGAACAATTCTCGCGGCTGAAAGAAGAGCTGGAGGAGAATTTCTCCGGCGCGACCAACGCAGGCCGGCCGCTGCTGCTCGAAGGCGGGCTCGACTGGAAGGCGCTGTCGCTGTCGCCAAAGGACATGGATTTCACCGAGTCGAAAGCCGGCGCAGCGCGCGAGATTGCGCTCTCCTTCGGCGTGCCGCCGCTGCTCCTGGGTCTTCCCGGCGATAATACGTTCAGCAATTACGCCGAGGCCAATCGCGCCTTCTGGCGCCAGACCGTGCTGCCGCTCGTCGCGCGCGTTCAGAAGAGTTTTCAGGCCTGGCTGCAGCCGGGCTTCGGACCTTTTCGCCTCGACTATAACGCCGACCGTCTCGAAGCCTTGGCGAGCGAACGCGCAAGCGAATGGGAGCGCGTCGGCAAGGCCGCTTTCCTCACGCTCGACGAACAGCGCGAAGCGGTGGGCTATGGCCCGGCGCCGAAAGAGGCGCTCTTCGCCAAACGCGATGTGGCGTTGGAGCGCCGGTATAGCCCCGATCAGCCCCGCGTCCCGGCAGGAAATTCCGGCGGCGGCCAATGGACGAGCGGCGGAGGCGGCGGAGGTTCGGGACGCGGGTTTAGCGGCGCGCGAGATGATCGTGCGCGGCGGCGGGATGCTGAGGACCGTGTACGGACTGCCCTCAACGAAAATCCGAGAGTGGCGAGCGACGTGGATGGGGGATGGAAACCCCTCGGAGACCATAGGCCTCAAAATGGAGGATTCCGTTCTTTCGAGGTTGCTGGTGGATTTACTCCAGAACAATTGGATATGTCAGTGCAAGACTTTGTTTCCAACTTCTGCAAAGGCTCGATAAATAGCGAGCTGCCAAGCCAGTTGCTCAGCGCGACGGTCAAAGAGGTCCTTGAACAAGCCAAGAGTGGAAGTATTGCTGCAAACAAGTGCAAGAAGTTGCTGGGACAGGATCGGTTCAGAAAGCCATAGGGGACACCAATGATGCGCCACGGTCTCGAAGGAATGCTCGAGTTCCTTGCCTATTTGCGTAAAAAGAAGATCATGTATCGGATTGAGCAGCAGGTCGACGACGGGCTGGAGGTTTCCTTCGCGCTCGTCGGCTATCGATTCGAAGTGACTTTTTTCGCAGACCATATGGAATTCAGCTATTTTACCGGCCACGAGGACGTCGAAACAGACGAAGCAAAACTGTTTGACCTTATCGAGAGTCACTCCGACTGAGATCGCGCTGGAGCGCCGCTGCAGTCTGGATCAGCCGCACGTGCCGGCGTTGGAAACCCGAGCCAACGCTCATAGATCCAAACAACATTGAAGCGCGCATCGCGCGCGACGAAAGCGCAACGCGACAGGCGAATGCGCGCTATTCGGAACACTTGCGAGAGCTCTATGGAGACCTCGCGTTGCCTGACCAGCGGGACAGCGCACCGAGAGGCGATCTGACTGGGCCGCGCGCGCT
>JBFXJV010000217.1:0-6253 GCA_050174515.1 Methylocystis sp. | reverse complement strand
GAAATTCTGAAGATTCCTGGAAAGTACAGGCGCAACGGTGGACACCAGATACGTCTGTCGTTGGCCTTTGTCTTTCGCAAGCTCATATGTGTGCCGCATCAAAAGGAATTCCGGTCGCCTCGCATTTAGCGCGGAAACGGAGTGTTTGTTGGAAGCGCCGTAAGCGTTGTGAATTGTTAAGGCGATAATTCGGCATTTGTTCGATGCGCGGCCGCGAAGGCGGTGCGCTCGTGGCTACGTTGTTGAAGCACTGGAAGAAATTTGCGTTCAAAGTTGATTGTCATCGTTCAGTCACGCCTTGTCGATGCTCGATGACTGACATGCGGGTTAAATTTGAACATCTGCGAATTCGCTTCACCGGCTATGCATGCCGTTTCGATTCGTTGAGTCGCGGCGAATGGATTTCGGCGATACACTTTTGCAAGCGTCGTTTCCGCAGAAAGACGTTCGCTGTCACAAGGCGCTTAGCCGATCTTTAGGCGGCTGCTTCTGATTGGCGAATAATTAGAGGCGATGCGCACGCTCCAAGCTCGGCCGAGTTGCGCCGCCGGCCGGACGATCGCGAATTCGATCACCATCGTCGCGGCGGCGATCGCGGCCAGAGCGCCAAAGACGGCGGCCGGCACACCGATCCTCGTGGCAACCGATTCCGCTGCGACGCCGATCAGCGGCAGGTGGACAAGATAGACGGAGAATGACGCCCGGCCGAGCGCGCGCATAGCTTCGCCAACATAGCCCCCGATCGGCGTCCCTTTAAGGCGTCCCAGAAGAACGCCGGCACCGATCAGCGCGACATGCGTCCAGGCCAACCCCGAGAAGGGACCAATTGCAATCCGCGCCAACATGGACGCGACCAGTATCCACCATGCAGCCATTCCGGCGGTCACCGGCGGAGCCTTCACCAGCCAGGCAGCGCTCCGCCGCACCTCGCTGGCGAGCGTCGCGCCAAGCAGGAGCGCGTCGGGGCGCAGCGCCCACAGCAGCGAGCCATGCGGGCGGGGAATGAGCGCGAGCAGCAGAATGGCTGCGATCGCCGCGTAGAGCGGCGCGGGTCCTCGAGCCAGCAGAAGCGCCGGCGCCACGAGATAGAATTGTGCTTCGCTCGCCAGCGACCAGAAATGAGATGTCGCGAGCGCGTCGCCACAGCGGACGATTTCGCATCGCGCCCAATGGACGTTTGCGACGAACGCCGCCGCCGTCCAAAGATCCGTGGCGTTCGACGCGGGGCGTGCAAGATCGGCCATTGCAATCGCCGCGACGATCGCCCATGCCGGAAGCGCGATCCGAGTCAGCCGGCGCGCATAGAAGGCCGCGATACCGCGCGTGAAATCGCAGGCTTTATCTGTCAGATCGGCGAGATTCTGGAAAATCAGAAAACCTGAAATCACAAAGAACAGATCGACGCCGACGCTGAGATCAGGAAGGTTGAGCCAAAATGCGACGATCGATTGCGACCCGAAGGCGAGTGCGAAATGCGACAGCATCACAGCGCCGATCGCCAGGGCCCTTAATTCATCGAGCGTTTCAATCCGTTCCGTCAAACGGCTGCACTCCTCTCAGCTTGAATTTTGTGCAGGTTTGGGCCGAGCCGTGATCGAGAGAGCTTTATCGTATCTGCGCCCCGGGTCCTTTCGTCTGCGCCGACCTTGCCGACATATCGGGGAAGCGCCTTCGTGTTTCACCGTCCCGCAGGCGGAGCGCACGACGCATGCCGCCGTAGCGCTCGCTCGATGTTAAAGTGCTCCATGTTAAAGCCAAAACCCTATTCGAGACAATCTTATTATCGTCATTCTTCTAATAAAATGCTAGCAGGCGGCGCAGCACTTCCGTCCCGGGAATTTGGGCGGTTTTCCGTTCGGATCATTGGAGAGAAGCAATGAGAACAACCAATCTTTTCATTCTAAGAGGCTATGTCGGGCAAGAACCCAAGGCGTTCGACAATGGCAAAATCGCCAAGGTCAGCGTAGCGACGAACCGCAGTTGGATCGACAAGAAATCGCGCGAGCGCATTGAGAAAACCGACTGGATTACGGTCACGGTCCTGAATGAGCGCGACGCGGCTTTCGTGTTGAAGAATGTCAGAAAGGGCGCGCCGATCTATGCCGAATGTCGCGTAGCCGAAACGTCCTATGAGAAGGACGGCAAGACGATTTACGGCATGGACGTTGTCGCCAACGTGTTTGACCTCTTAAGCCGCGCCGATAGCGGTGAAGAGGACGCCGCGTAGTCAGCTGACGCTGACACGCCCGGCGTCTAGGCGACCTGGAAACGTGGAAAGCTCGGAGTTTGCGTTGCGCGCCGCGAACCATTCCGCTGCACGTGCTCGCGCAGCGGCTGCAAAGCGCAAGACCTTCGAAAAGAGCATCGAACAACCAGGCTGGTATTGTTCGCCAAACGCTTGCCGCTCAGGTGCAGAAGCGGGCTTGATCGGGGGGCTTATCAAGACCTTCGCAACTCCCCTGCGACGAGATACGCCTGCATGATTGTGTGCGCAAAATTCAAGCACTCTCCGCGTTGGCTCGGCTACGGCGCCGATCACAGCGCCCGCTTGTCGGGCGCGCACTGGCCTCGTGTCGGCACGCGGCGCGCCGTCGCTATGCTCACTCGGACCAGAGGTCGCTATCATCCGAAAAAAGGGCTGGGGAATAGTCCTTTGGCGTCGCTACGCTCGTGTCGGGGACTATGGCCCCTTCTTGCGCTCGCGTTGCGAGCTTCTTTGTGGCGCGAACGCGCCGTCTGCGCTCCCAATGCGTAGCGAGCGGCCTCGGAACGGACGGACTTTCCTACTTTTCCATTCGCGCGAACCACCCTTCGAAATCATCAGTCCGTCGCGCCATCCATGCGGTTCGATTGCAGTACGCGAATGGCGTCGCGTAACAGTCACAGAGCGTGTCCCGACCACTCGCCTTCCGTCGCAACGCGTCGCGACGCGTGGCTGCGCTTGTCGCTCGGCGCTCGGCGCACCCTGAATGCCGCCACATATCGGCGCTATCGGCTACCTTGCGGCTGTAGCCTTACGATGAGCGATCAAAGCATAGCCTGCGCTTTAACGGAGGCCAACCGTGATCCCCAATCAGTCCGACACGGTCGCAGAGGTAGCGCCGACGACGCTCGAGCTGACCGACTACGATCTCTCGCATATGATCGTATATCTCCGCCTGCTCGATGCGGCGCGCGATGGCGCCGGCTGGGAGGAGGCGAGCCGGATCGTCCTCAACATTGATCCCGACGTCGACCGTGAACGTGCGCGGCGCGTCTATCACAGCCATTACGCCCGCGCACGATGGATGACGCAGCAGGGCTATCAGGAGCTGCTGAAAATGCCGAATTCGTGACGACAATTGGGATACGCGCCGGAGCTAACGCTTCTCCCGCTTTTTCGCGGGCTCGGCGCGCGGCGCATCCCAATAGAAGCTTCGGCCGCCGAGCACTCCCGTGAACCATTCGCCATCGCCGTAAAGTGTAAAAACAACAGTTTGGGCGCCGCCAGTTCGAGGCGACGTTGCTCCCGATCATAGCGTATGACGCGCGCCGTCATCGTTTCACCTTCGCGATCAGCGTCCGCTATAACAATCTCGTTCATCGCAACACCCTGCATAAGATTGACCTATATTTGGATAGCCGCCGCCCCCCGCGTCGCAGACACAGCGCAACGTCGCCCGTTCTTCGATTGCGCGCAACAGGCGTATCCCGCGGCGACATGGCTTCGTCTCTTACTCGCTTCCTTACGCTTCGGATGTGCACGCGCCCAAGCCGAGTCGACTGTTTGCGCGGCGTAGGGGCCGTCACTCAATAGGCGCGGGGCTTCTCATAATCAGCCCATTTGAACGACGCGCCATGGCATTATTGATACGGCCACGCGGGATCGATCATGGCCAAGCCAATTCTCGGCATTGCGCGATGGTGTGAGAACGAAGAGGCCCGAGGCTCGGCGGACAATTCGACTGACCTGATTGTGTGTCGAACTTTGCACAGATCTCTCTTGCCATGTCGGGCCTTCGCCCGTTGCTCTTTACTGGCTTGTCTAGCGCCGGCGGAGCCACGTCGGCGCCTGCGCCGAAGAATTTTCCCCTTGCCGCTATGCGGCAATTCCTCGCGCACGGGCGCGGCGCGCCCTTTCAAAATTCTCCGTCGCGGTCGGCGCGCAGCGCTTCGCTCGCCCGCTGCGGCCTTACGGCCTTGCGGCTCTGTGGTCTCCTTACCCCGGCGCTTTCAGATCGCCATCGCAACGGGCCGAGGCCCAACGATAGGAGAGAGAAAATGTCGCAGCTCAACACACACATTCAGGTCGGCCGGGTCGGTCAGCTCAAGGAAGTCGGCGCCAATCTCGTCATCACCGTCTGCTCGAACAACCCCTACAAGAACGGCAATGGCGAGTGGATCGACAATCCCGAGTGGATCGAACATACGATCTTTGCCCGGCAGGAATCGCGCATCAAATGGGCGCGCGAAAAACTCGAATCCGGCGACCTGGTTCAAGTGACGTCGCGCCCGAAGCAGACCGAATGGAAAGCCGCTAATGGCGAGCGCCGGTTCGGCTACACTTTCGCGGTAGAGGACATTCAGCACCTTGCCGACAAGCCGGCGAAGAAGACGGAAGCGCCCGCCGCGAAGCCGCAGGGCAAGAAGTCCCGCTGAGCGCGATTGAGGGGCCGCGCGCGGCCCCTCAAACACAAGCAGACCAATTTGCATCATGAGATTGCTTGTCGCGGCGGTCAGCAAACGGCGCCCAAGCTTGGCGCGCATTGACCGGCGCGGCGATCTGCTCGCCGCAAGAGACTCTGTCGCCATCAGCTTGGCGCGGCGTGTCGCCACCTTGATCACGAAAAAGGCTAACGCGCCGCTGATCGCTCAAATACATTCATCATCGGGCCTCTTCTTCGCCAGCCGCGCTTCTTTGCCATGCAGTTTGCGCGAAACGGACGAGATCCATTTCTCCTTGGCCATAAATTTGCGCGAGTCCGCTTTCATCGCAGAGCAGCCCAATGTCGGCGGCCTCGGCGCAACGCATGATTTCAGGCGCCAAGTCCTTTGGAAGAAAAAATGCAACGTAAGGATAGCGCGCTGAGTGGCATCCGCCAAAAGCGCCTGCGTTGCAGCTGGACACAGGGATTGAGCCGTAGGCCGAAATCGCGATTGTCGCGGAGGCGACGCCGACATCCAGCCCCCAGAGTGCGGGTTCGTCCTCGGATGCGGTCGCGCGCTCCTCTTCGAAGGCCGACATTTCCGCTTCGACATCATCCGCCATCTTCAGTCGGTCAATCAGTTTCGTCTCGATATCGAGGGCTGTGCGAGCGACGTCCCAGCCGCAGCCGCGAAGATCGCAATAGGAGCGATTGCCTGCGAGCGCGCCCTCTTCTTCCGCGTGTTCGAGTTCGTCGGGCGAAACGTCGACCAAGTCCGCGACATTCAGGTGGCGATGGATTTTTACGGGGAAGGAGCGCGGAGCCCAACGCATGGAGGTCACCCGGAAACGAGAAATTTTAAAGTGAGAGGCTCGATAGGCTCTCTCGTCGGTTCTTATAATAGCGGGATTGCGGTTGGAACATATATAGAACATACTGGACATGGCGCCAAAAAGGCGCCAGCCTCGCTCCATGCTCGATTCTTCAAAAACTCACGCGATTCGCCCGCTGGATCGCATCAATCTTCGGTTGTCGCCCGAGACCTTCGAGTCGATCGATCAAGCGCGGAGCGCGCGTCCCGGCAATGTCTCCAGGAACACCTGGATTGCCGAAGCCATCAAGGAAAAGCTTGAACGGGACGATGTTGGGGTCGACGACGAAGCCATTGAGCGGAAGCGTCATGCCTAATTTTTATGAGTTTTTTGCCGGCGGCGGGATGGCCCGGGCGGGGCTCGGGTCCGGTTGGACATGCCTTTTCGCAAATGATTTTGATCACAAAAAAGGTCTTGCCTATCAAGCCAACTGGGGCACGGGCGGAGAGCTCAAGGTCGGCGATGTTCGCCAGGTCACCGTGGATGAGTTGTCAGGATACGCAGACCTGATTTGGGGGTCGTTCCCCTGCCAGGATTTATCTTTGGCGGGGGGCGGAGCCGGGTTGAAGGGAGAGCGCTCTGGAACCTTCTATCCGTTCTGGGATGTCATCACGGGACTGATCGACGATAATCGCGCGCCGAAGATTATCGCGATCGAGAATGTTTGCGGCACGCTGACCTCCCACGGCGGACGAGATTTCGAAGCGATCTGCAAGACCTTTGGCGAAGCCGGATATCGATACGGCGCCTTGATCA
>JBFXJV010000216.1:0-6274 GCA_050174515.1 Methylocystis sp. | reverse complement strand
AATGAGAAGGGATGACGACGATTAGCGGTCTGCTCGCGGATATCGGCCCCGGAGATTTCAGGGTGGAGTTGACGCTCTTTTTCTCGGCGTTCTCCACCGTGCTTGCGATTATCAATCCTCGCGATCGGTCCGGAACCGATCGCGACGGTTCTTGGCTTGATGGCCACGATCGAGCATTCTCCCCCTCAGGCGCTGGCCTTCGGCGCGATCCTCGCCGTTACATACGGCGGCCTCGTTTTCGCGACGCGATTAACCAGGACGCTCGAGCCGCATGTGATCGACGCGGCGACCAGAATTGTCGGCTTTTTCGTTTCGGCGATGGGCGTGTCGTTGGTCTTCAGCGGCGTGATCGACGCGCTAAAGTCGAACGGCGTCGGCGCTTACATTAGGAGAGAGGCGCAGGGGATCTAAGGACTAAAGACCACGCAAGGTCTCGCCGAGCCGGGAATACACCTCGCGATGCGCGTCGCGCAGGCCCGGCACCCAGGGTTTGAGTTGCGCCCCGACGACGGCGTCGAAATGGTCGAAGCGCTGGCCAATCGCCTTATCGAGATATTCGTAATACCAGCGCCCCGGTTTGAGTTCTTGGCGCCTGAAGACGCCTTCGCCTCCCACCGGCTCCTGCCGCGCCGTAAACGGAAATCGCTGCGAAATGACGCTCACCGCGCCGTCATTGGGGCGCCACTGCGGCAGCGAAAGGTCGCCGCCGCCCCAGCCGTCGATCGGCGCCTTGGCGAATCTCGCCTCTCGCGCCTGATAAAGCGCAGGCTGCCAGAGAACCGGATGAATGGTCGGATCTGGCCGCCAGCTCTTACCGAAGAAGCCCGAAGGGCGCGCATGCGTGGCGTTGGTCACGAGCGAGAGATAGTAAGTGCCGCGATTCGATCTGAATCGGGCGTTGGCGTTGCGACAGCCCTGCAGAGTCATGTCGAAGATGAGATTGTCCTCGCCGGCGATAAAGGCGCATGCGTCCAAACGCGCCATCGCCTCCAGCGTGTCCTCTTCGCCTTCCGTCCATTGATCGAGATGGAGATCGAAAGGCTTGCGCATCGCGCTCGGAACGCCCGCGGCCATTCCCAGGAAATTGAAGGAATCGGCGATCAGCTGGCTCGCTCTGCGTCTGAAATGGCCGTCTCCATGGTCGCATCCGAAGCCGTAGGGCAGTAAGGATCCGTTGATGGCGCCGGCGATGCTGATGACGCCTTCGATCCAGTCCGCGTTCGTTTCCCGGTCCCAGAAGTCGTCCGCGAGCAGCGCCTGCAACTGCATGGCGGTCTGGACGCCGGCGCCATGACCGACGAGGATCACGGGGTTCCTTTCCGACCATTCTGGGGCGAAAGGATTCGCATATTCCCGCGAATAGCGGGCGTGGCGCGCCTCGATGCTATGCCTTTCGCCATAGTCGACCTGTCCGCCGCCGATCTGGGCGAAAAGCTCGCAGGCGCGGTCGTGAAAAGAACTGACCGGACCGACCTTCGCTTCATGGACCGCAAAGGGTTCGCCGATCTGGTCGAGCGCATCGCCCCAATAGGGAAGTCCGAACTCTCGAGGTCCCCAGCCAAAGAAATCATGCACGAAAATGATATGCGTGGATTTGAGCGCCATTCTCAGGTCCGAAATCGACAGAAAATCAAAAATACTTCGGCGCTGAGAGAGGCGCTCCGCATGGGCAAAACGCCGACGCTGAGCAACTCTAGGTCGTCCCGCCGCGCGAATATTCTACAGGCCTCTCCCGGCGAAACGCCTCATCAAAACGCATGGGATGAGAAGAACTTCCATCATGACGCAGCTAATTGACAGCTATGTCAAGTGAATTTTAAGGCCATCAGAATTCATCATTTTTTGCCGGCGACCATTTCGTCACCAATTGCAAGCGATGGCGCTTGCGTCCGTTGCGGCCAACGCTTAGCCACTGTCTTGGAGGCAGCAATGTCCGATTCGATGCTTCCGGCCTTTCTGGGGATCGAGCGCTCCGTGCTCGGCCGACGTTGGCGCGGCCGGCTCGACGCCAGAGGCGAAGCGCAAGCCCTCGCGCTGACCCAGGCGCACGGCATGGATGATTTTCTTGCGCGGGTCATCGCCGGACGCGGAGTCACGGTGGCCGACGCCGAAAGCCATCTCGACCCCAAGCTGCGCGACCTGATGCCGGACCCGTCATCGCTGCGCGACATGGACGCCGCAACCGAACGGCTGGCGCGAGCGATCGAAACTGGCGAGCAGATCGCCATTTTCGGCGACTATGACGTCGACGGCGCCTGTTCCGCAGCGCTGCTCGTCGACTTTTGGCGCGCAGCCCGCGCGCCGGAGCCGCTTCTGCATATTCCCGACCGGATCGTCGAAGGCTATGGGCCCAATGTCGAAGCGATCCGCAATCTTGCGGCGCGCGGCGCGACTGTCCTGGTCACCGTCGATTGCGGAACCACGAGTCACGAGGCTTTCGCCGTAGCGCGCTCGGTCGGTCTGGACGTGATCGTTCTCGACCATCATCAGGCCTCGGAGGTCTTGCCCGAGGCGCTCATCGTCAATCCCAATCGCCTCGACGAGCTTTCGGGGCAGGGCGCGCTCTGCGCGGCGGGAGTCGTGTTTCTCGCGCTTGCCGGCCTGTCGCGGACGCTACGGGCGCGCGGCTGGTGGCGTGACGACCGCGCCGCGCCGGACCTCCTCGCGACGCTCGACCTCGTCGCGCTGGCCACCGTCGCCGATGTGGCGCCGCTCGCGCGGCTGAACCGGGCGCTGGTCGCCAAAGGCCTGATGGTGATGGCCGCACGGTCTCGTCCGGGCCTTGCCGCGCTCATGGACGCAGCCCGGTTGGACGGACCGCCGCGCGCTCGCGACCTCGGCTTCGCGCTCGGGCCACGCATCAACGCCGGCGGTCGGATCGGCGACGCCGGGCTCGGCGCGCGACTTCTGACGCTCTCCGACGAGGCTGAAGCGCGTCGCATCGCGCTGGAGCTCGATCGTCTGAACGGCGAGCGTCAGATCGTCGAAAGGGCCGCTTTGGAGCAGGCGACCGCTCTCGCCGAAGCGCAGTTGGCGAGATCGAACTTGTTGTCATGCCTCGTCCTTGACGGCGAGGATTGGCATCCAGGCATTGTCGGCCTGATCGCGTCTCGCTTGAAGGAACGCTTTAATATTCCAACATTTGTAATTGCTTTTAATGGAGAAACCGGAACTGGTTCAGGCAGAAGTTTAAGTGGCGTCGACCTTGGTTCGGCGGTGCGGCGCGCCGTCGATCTGGGCTTTGCGGTCAAAGGCGGCGGGCACGCCATGGCCGCCGGCGTGACGCTCGCGCGCGATAGACTAGAAGATTTTCGTGTATTTCTGAACGAGGCGCTCGAAGCTTCCGTCGAGGCCGCCCGGCGCGAAGACGCGCTCATCCTCGACGCGCCCCTCGCCGGGAGAGGCGTCAGTCTAAATCTGCTCCGACGCGTCGAACGGGCGGGGCCGTTCGGACAGGGCAATCCGGAGCCAGTGTTTGTTCTGCCCGACCAGCGGATCGCATTCGCGCAGATCGTCGGCGCCGATCATGTCCGCGCCCGTCTGCGTTCGCGTGACGGCGCGACAGTCGACGCCATCGCCTTCCGCGCCGCGCTTTCGCCGCTCGGCGAGGCGCTTCTCAGGGCGGAGGGTGCGCCGTTCCATGTCGCCGCGAAACTATCGTCCAATGTTTTTCGCGGCGTCGAGCGCGTCGAAACGCGAATAGTCGATCTCGCACGGATTGACTGAAGCTGGGAAGACTGTGGCGCCCCTGCCACAGTTTGGTTCCAATCTCATTATGCGAATGCAGTTAACGCGCGGCTGTCGCATTTTGGTCCCATTTGGGCAGCCTCCTGTCGCGAGCGTAACTGCGTTTAACGTCAACTTCATACATCAGCGAGAAATTCCGCAGGTCGCATTCGCGCGACGGTTTTACGTCGCGCCGAAAAATGAAAGAGGCGTCGCCATGCAGCGCGTCCTTCATTGTTGATCGGCTGCGGCTCGAAGGATGAGGGCAAGGACCGTCAGGATGCGATCTGTCGTTTTCAAGACCAAAGTTTGTGAACGGCGCACCATCCCCAGCCCGAAAATACTCGCCAAACTCCTGCCTCTTGTCTGTCTCGGCGCGCTCGCCGGCTGCTCATCCACTGGCCCGCACAGGAGCGCGAGCCTCGGCGGTCTTGGCCAGATCGACCCGCGCTACGGCGTGCGTCCAAGTCCGCGCATGATTGCAGAAGGCGAGGAAGTGCCGAAAGGCGGCGGCTCCTACATGGTCGGCAAGCCATACAAGATCGCGGGCCGAACCTATTACCCGAGCGAAAAGCCCTATTCCGCGGTCGGAACCGCCTCCTGGTACGGGTCGGATTTCCACGGACGCCGCACCGCCAATGGCGAAATATTCGACCGGGCGTCGATTTCCGCCGCCCACCCGACCATGCCGCTCCCGAGCTATGCGCGAGTCACCAATCTGCACAACGACCGTTCGATGGTGGTGCGGGTCAATGATCGCGGGCCCTACCACGGCGGGCGCGTGATGGATGTGTCGCAGCGGGTGGCGCAAGCGCTCGACTTTCATGGCGCTGGGACGGCGCGAGTCAAGGTGGACTGGATCGGGCGGGCCGATCTCGACGGGGATGACGACGCCACGCTCCTGGCGACCTTGCGCGACGACGGCGCTCCCGCACAGCTCGACGCCGCGCCCCGGACCATGCTGGCTTCGGCGAATGAGGGACCGGCGCAAATGGCGCGCGCTGACGCAAGAGCCGAGGCGGCGGAACTCGCCGCGCGCATTGCCTATGAGAACGCTCAGGCGTCCCGCGAACAGACGCTGGCCTATGCCGCGCAGGAAATAGACGCGCCGCTTCCGCCGTCGCGCGACGAAGCCCGGAACGACGAAGAGCCTGTCGCTTCAAGCCGGAAGGCCCGGACGGCCGTCGCGCCGCTGCCGCCGGTCCGGCCCGCGCATTTTGGCGCGCGTCAGCCTTCGGCGCGAGACGCCATCCGGCAGGCGTTGAACTCCTCCGTCAAGACCAACTGACCGGAACATATCGAGATTGCAATTTTCAACGCCGCGCGCCATCTTCTCCGCGCTCGGCCGCGCTGCGGCGTCAACAAGGGGAGCGCGCCCTTGCCGAAATTTCCGGTGCGATGCCTGATCCTGGCCTTCCTTGCTTTGACAGGGGCAGGGACAATTTCCGCCTTCGCCCAAGGCTTTCAAACGAGCGTCCCAAGCGCGATTCTGATCGACGCCGGCACCAACACCGTTCTGTTTGAGAAAAACGCCGACGATTATCAGAAGCCGGCCTCGACCGTGAAAATTCTCACGGCGGAATTGATCTTTCAGGCGCTTGTCGAAGGGAAGCTGAAGCTCGACGACCAATTCACCGTCTCCGAGCACGCCTGGCGCACCGGCGGCGCGCCGGCCGGCGGTTCGGCGATGTTCCTCCCGCTCAACAGCAGCGCCCGCGTCGAAGACCTGCTACGCGGTCTGGTGATCCAATCCGGCAATGACGCCGCAATTACGCTTGCGGAAGGTTTGGCGGGTTCCGAGGAAGGATTCGTAATCCGGATGAACAAGCGCGGCGCTGAGCTCGGCCTTGTCAAATCGCGCTTTGGCAATCCATGGGGGAAGGACGGTCCCGACCAGAAGGTGACGGCGCGCGAAATGGCGAAGCTCGCGGCGCATATCATCAAGACCTATCCTCAATTTTACGGCTATTTCGGCGAAAAAGAGTTCACCTGGAACAAGATACGCCAGCAGAATCGCAATCCGCTGCTCACCATGAGCATCGGGGCGGACGGGCTGAAGACCGGCAATATCGACAAGGAAAGCGGCTATGGTCTGGTCGGTTCTGCGACGCAGGACGGCAGGCGCCTCATCGTCGCCATTTATGGCGCGAAGACTTCGAAGGAACGAGCCGAAGAAGCGCGGAAATTACTGCAATGGGGATTCCGCAATTTCGAAGAGAAGGAACTGTTCAAGGCCGGCGAGCCGATCGGGCCGGCCCAAATCTATGGCGGCACGCAGGGCTCGGTGGAGTTGACGGCCAAGGAAGATATCAAGGTGCTTTTGCCGCGCGGCGCAAATGAAAGGCTGATGGGCAAGATCGTCTACGAAGGTCCTGTGCTGGCTCCGGTCGAAGCGGGGACGGTCGTTGGCCGGCTTGAAATCAAGCGCGGCAACGCGGTCGTGCTCGAACAGCCGCTGCAGACCGCCGAGTCGGTCGAAGAGGGATCGCTTCCGCGGCGCGCTTTCGACGCCATTTATGAATCCGCCGCCGCCGCGATTCACCAGAAA
>JBFXJV010000215.1:0-6277 GCA_050174515.1 Methylocystis sp. | reverse complement strand
GAGACGATCACCACATCGCCGTCGCGATAGAGCGGCGCCATCGAGTCGCCGGAGATTTCCAGCGCGTAGGAATGTTCGTCGGCCCCGGCGAGCACGTCGATCTCGTCCCAGCCCGCGCCGGTGGCGAAGCCCGCGTCGTCGAAAAAGCCGCCGACTCCGGCCTGCGCGAGGCCGATCAGCGGCCTTGTATGGCGCAGCCGCCCGGCGGCGCTGTTCGCGGTCACCAGCGCCATGAATTCGTCGAGCCCGGCGCCGGTCGCCGCCAGCACCTTGGCGATCGACTCGGTCGAGGGCCAGCGCTGGCGTCCGCTTGGCGTCTCGCGCTTGGAGCGGTTGAAGGTCGTCGGATCGAGGCCGGCCTTGCGGGCGAGGCCCGACGGCGTCAGGCCATATCGCTCGCCGAGCGCATCGATCGCCGCCCAGATCTGGGCATGGGTGAGGATATCGGGCATGGGCGCGCCGCTAATCGGAAGAATTTCCTATTCGATAGGAATATATCTATTAACCATGCCGCACAATAGGAAATCGGCGGGCCGGCTTGGCGGGCGGGAAGCCAAGGCGATAAGTGGTTGTCGTTGCAGCCCCCTACGCCTCCTCCTGGCTCTCCTCCGCGGCGCGCCCGGAGATGCGTTGGCGCGCATGTTCTCTTCTGATCTTGCGGTTGCGCTCCGCCTGCCGGACGCGCGCCTTCTCATTGGACGGCTGCAGCAGCTTGCGGAATTCGTCGCGCTTTTCGTGGATCGAGGCGATAACATAGCCCATCGGCACGCCGATATCGACGAGCACGGTTTCGGCGAGCTGGAGGCTCGCTTCGACCGTTTCGGGAATCGCGTCGCTCGCCCCGAGCTTATAGAGTTCGGTGGCGTGGGACGCGTCGCGGGCCCTGGCGACGATCGTCAGATCGCCGCGAATCTCATGCGCGAGACGAACGATCTCGCCGGTCGCATGGGCGTTTTCGATCGTCACCACCAGCGCGCGCGCCTGCTCCAGGCCGCAACGCATCAGAAATTCGCGCCTCGTGGCGTTGCCCCAGTAGATTTCGACGCCGTCCTCGCGCGCCTCGGTGACGATCGACACGACGCTTTCGATCGCGACGAAGGGGATGTCGTGGCGCTTCAGCATTTCGCCGACAAGCCCGCCGATCCTGCCGAAGCCGACGATGACGACGCGGTTCTCGGCGATTTCGGCTGAGGGCGCGAGATCGGCGTAACGCCCTTCGTCTTCAGCTTCCGTCGCGGGCGGCGAGAGCGCCGCCCCAAGCCGACCGAGCCAGGGAATGGCGAAAATGCTGAGAGTGACGACGATCATCGCGTCGGCGCCATTGTGGCCGGGCAGCACGCCGACCGCCATCGCCGACGTGAGCAGCGCCAAGGCGAATTCGCCGCCGGGCGCAAGCAGCAGCGCCGCCTCCAGGGCGGGCCGCCAGTCGACGCCAAAGAGCCGCGCCAGAGCGAAGATGATTGCCCCCTTAACCGCGATCATGTCCGCCGCATAGATGAGGATCGGCAGGGGGTCGGCGGCGACGGCGCCGATGTCGAGGCCGGCGCCGACCGAAACGAAGAAGAGGCCGAGCAGCAGGCCCTTGAACGGTTCGATCGTTACTTCGACCTCGCGCCGGAACTCCGTTTCGGCGAGGAGCAGGCCGGCGATGAAGGCGCCAAGGCCCATCGAGAATCCGGCGGCCGCGGAGAGCGCCGCCTCGCCGATGACGACGAGCAGGCAGGCGGCCATGAACAATTCCGTCAGCTGCACGGCCGCGACCAACCGAAACAGCGGCCGCAGCAGCAGCCGTCCGATGAAGATCAGCGCGCCCATGGCGATGAAGGCGCGTCCGAACGCCCAGACCGCCTGTTCGCCGGAGAAGCCGCCGTTCTTGGCTTCGGCGAGCGCCGAGACGAGAAACAGCGCCGGCGCCACCGCGAGGTCCTGCAGCAGCAATACCGAGAAGGCGACGCGCCCCGAGGTCTTGTTCAGGCGCCGCGCCTCGGCGAGCACCGGCAGGACCACCGCTGTCGACGACATGGCGAGCGCGAGGCCCATCAGGAGCGAGGGGCCAAGTTCGACGCGGAAGTAATAGTAGCCCACCGCCGCGAGCACGCTTGCGCAGATCACGACCTGCGCGAGCCCCAGTCCGAAGACGAACCGACGCATGCGCGCAAGACGCTCCCAGGACAGTTCCAGGCCGATCATGAACAGCAGGAAAACCAGCCCGAATTCGGCGAGAACCGAGACGCCCTCGCCATTGGTGATGGTGAAATAGCGCGCCCAGTCGTGGTCCTGCGCGAAGCGGCCGAGGCCGAACGGCCCCAGCGCCGCGCCGGCGAAGAGAAAGCCGAGAACCGGCGAAATCTTGATGCGATGGAAGAGCGGGACGACGACGCCTGCCGTGGCGAGAAAGACCAGCGCCTCGCGATAGGTCTCAAGATGGAAGGTGCCGTTCATGCCGCCTCGCCGCCGCCCGCGCCTCTGCGCCGGGATGATAAATGGGTCACGCGGCGATTGGGCGATAAGGGCAGCAAGAGTCGCGCCGCCCGGCGCCCTTTGGGGACGTCGTGCACGGGCGCAACCCTGGCGTTGCTCGCAAAATCAATCCGATTGACGGCGGAACTCTATCTGATTCGATCGCCGGCCGGCGAATCGAACGGACCCGGCGTCAGACATTTTTATGACGCCTGCTGGTCCATGACATGTGTGATGAATGCTGTGTCGCCTATTCCCCGGCGCCCGAGCCTTGCGCTTTCGCGCCCGCCCGCCGCCAAGTCTCGCCCTCGCAGATCACGCGCTAGAGCAGGTTCCGAAAAAGTTGAGAGACTTTTTCGAAGAGAACCTGCTCCAACATTCTGATTTTGAGCGATTCCTTATCGATCACATGATTCCATGTGATCGGGAAGCGCTCTAGAGACATCCCTTGAGAGTCAATTCATTCGTGGATTTGATGGTTATGCTAAACTGTTGCAGGTCGTCGTCTGACATGTGCTCCATCGAGCTTATTTGTTATCGAACGCCACATATCAATTGGATCATCCCATAATTGGATCATGCCATGACGCCCATGAGGTTTACCGTTTTCGTAGCGGCTTTGCTAGGAATGGTTGTATTCGGCTTAGTTCTCTTCTTAACAACGTCATTCTATATCCGTTTAATTGCATTTTTTTTCTTCTTCCTATCTGTCTTCCATGCAATTCTGAGCGCGTGGATAAGCATTACAAAACGGATAGCAAGAGCATCCGACTATGTCTACTTCCTGGTCGCTGCTTTTGGATTGCTCGTAGCTTCTTTCGCCAGCATGCAGGACCGTGAAGAATACTATGCAGCTGTCGCCTCCACGTTTGGGCGCCCTGATGTTAAGCAACTATCATCATTTGCCGAGGCAGTAGTGAGAAATTGCGATAAGTCTCTTGCTTTGCCAGACACCCTACCCGGAAAATTGATCGGTTGGATTTTTGGGGAGGTTCGCCTGGAGGATTCATGCACACTCGCAAAGCAGACGTTAAAAGTAATAGAAGAAAAAAATTACTCATCTGTTCCCAGCTTACTGGCGCGCCAGACTTCAAATTCCAGCTTATGGACGTGGATAAATCCGTTTCATACAGCAAAAGAACCGATAGAAGACGCTGTTTATTTTCAAATCAAGTATCAACTTGAGTCATTATACTACTATAGTCAGGAATACGGTGCCACAAAAGCAGCAATAGCAGAGGACCGTAAGCTACAAATCTCCGCTTATAGGTACATGTATAGCTCAATTTGGCCATTTATACTTGCATTTGCTATTTCCTTGAGAGTGACGAGGGTCACGGCCGATGTTTCAGAGTGGCCTTTGTAACGCGCGCTGACCTCATCGACTTGACGGACGGCGCAAGATCGATCGCGGTGAAAGGCACATCAAACATCTAGAGCCCGAGGACGCGCTCATAGACCGCCAATGTGGCGCGCTGCATCTCTTCCACCGAGAAGCGCTCCAGAACGTTTCTCCGCGCCCGCAGCGCCAGTTCGTCGCGCGCCGAGGCCTTCATGGTCAGCGCCTCGGCGATGGCGTCGGCCAAAGCGGCCGGATCGCCGGGCGGCGTCCGCCAGCCGGTGGCGAGATGGCGGGGGGTCTGCGGCGGCCCCAGAACGATTTCCGGCGCGGCGCCGATATCCGAGATGATTGCGGGCGCGCCCATCGCCTGCGCCTCGACGGCGATCCGCCCGAAAGCCTCGGGCTCGGTCGCCGGGGCGACGATGACGGCGGCGGCGAGATAGGCGGCCGGCATGTCCTCGCAATAGCCGGCGTTGCGGACAACGCCGCGAAGGTCGGCGCGCTCGATCTGCGTCTCGATGGCGCGCCGAAAGGACTCGCTGTGCGGATCGCCGACGAAGACGACGCGCAGGTCGGCAAAGCCTTCCTTGATGAGACGCTTCGCCGCCTCGATCAGAACCGCATGGCCTTTGCGCGCCGAAAGCCGCGAGGGCAGCAGCACGACGCGATCATAAGGGGCCATGCCCCATTCCGCCCGCAGGCGCTCGACGCGGCGCTGGTCGACGGCGGTCGGCGAAAAGGCGCGGAGATCCGCGCCGCGCGGAACGACCACGACGCGGTCCGCGCTTTCGGGATGTAAGTCCCGAATGCGCTGCGCGGCATATTCCGAAATCGCGATCACGGCGTCGCCCGCCGCCATGATGGCGTTGTAGCGCAGCTTGATCGGCGACGTTCCCCGATAGGCGCTGTGGTATGTCGTCACCAGCTTCGCGCCGGTCTGCCGCGCGGCGTAATAGGCCACCCAGGCCGGCGCGCGCGAACGCGCATGAACGATATCGACGCCCTCGTCGCGGATGATCCGCGCCAGCTGCACGGAATTGAGCGCCATCGCGAAGGGATTTTTCGTCGCCGCCGGAAACGGCGCCCAGACGCCGCCCTTGGACTGCAACTCGCT
Source organism: Methylocystis sp. (assembly GCA_050174515.1). Classification (GTDB taxonomy): domain Bacteria; phylum Pseudomonadota; class Alphaproteobacteria; order Rhizobiales; family Beijerinckiaceae; genus Methylocystis. The sequence goes on along the minus strand of JBFXJV010000215.1, from coordinate 1,361 downwards.
GACCAAGCGCCCGCCGCGCGAGGCGACAAGGCAGCGCGCGCCAACCCGGCTTAAGGCCTCGGCGACGTCCACCGTGGCGCGCTCCGCCCCGCCCGACTGGAGGTCTGGCACGATCTGCAGGATCGTTCTTCCGGCCAGTCGCTGCTCGGCGGAGACGATCGGGGCGAGCGGTTGCGACATCGCTTGGCTAATGCGGGCCCCGGACAGAATCGTCCGGCCCTCGCATTCTGTTGCGAGATTCTTTACCAACTATGAGCGGAGCGCCTATTTTCAATAATGACGGCTCCTTGGAGCGCGGCTCGCGAAAAAGTGGGCACCGGTTTTTCGCGAGCCGCGCTCTATGCCAATAGAATCGATCACGTTATCTGGGTTCAGGCGAGTCCGCCTGAACGCAGATAACGTGATCTAGACCTCAATCGGACCCGCTTGCCGGACGCTCTCGACTTTCTCGACATTCAAAATCCCGCCGGCGGCCAATATCCCGCCGGCGGCGCCTGGCGCATCGCCCAGCGCTTGCGCCCCGCTACGGCTGAGGGCGCGAACGCCCCCGGCCTCGTCTGGCTCGGCGGCTTCGCCTCCGACATGGAGGGAAGCAAGGCGAGCTTTCTCGACGACTGGGCGCGCGCGCGGGGGCGCGCCTATCTACGCTTCGACTATTCCGGCCACGGCCGCTCGGAAGGGCGTTTCGAAGACGGCTCGATCGGCGACTGGCTGACGCAGAGCGAGGCCGTCTTCGAGCGCTCGACGCAGGGGCCGCAGATTATTCTCGGCAGCTCGATGGGCGGCTGGATCGCGCTGCTGCTGGCGCGCCGGCTCGCCGAAAAAGGCGAGAGCGCGCGGCTCGCCGGATTGATCCTCCTCGCTCCGGCGGTCGATTTCACCGAGGCGCTGATGTGGGAGCGTTTCGACGAGGCGACGCGCCGCGAACTCATGGAAAAGGGCGTCTTGCCCGCCAAGAAGCCGGATCACGGCCCGGTCACGCGAAGGCTGATCGAAGAGGGGCGCCATCATCTGATGCTCGGCGGCCTCATCCACGCGCATGCGCGGGTGCATATTCTGCAGGGCATGCGCGATGAAACCGTGCCTTGGCGACATGCGCTGACCATCGTCGAACATCTGAACGCCGACCCGGTGACGCTGACCTTCATCGCCGACGGCGACCACCGCCTGTCCCGCCCCGAAGACCTCGCCCAACTCGCCGCCGCCATCGAGACGATGAGCGCGCCCCCGCCAGGCGAGCCGCCGCCGACGCTCGGTGACGGAATTCCGGCGTCGCACGAGGGCGCCGCCGCGCGGCGCTTGACACCTTGGCCGGCCGCATCGATGGTGCCGTACGAATTGTTCGGCATATCGATCGCGTG
>JBFXJV010000214.1:0-6300 GCA_050174515.1 Methylocystis sp. | reverse complement strand
CTCGAAGAGATTTCGCTGCTCAACATCGGCTCGCGGCCGGCGCGACGCTTCGGCGCGAAAAGCCTTGCGGTTTTACGCGCGATTCCCTGGGTCTTCGCCTGGGCGCAGAACCGCCATTCGATCACCGGCTGGTACGGCGTCGGCTCGGGATTGAAGAATTTCGTCGACGTGCGCGGCGAGCGCGGCTTCGAGCTGTTGCGCCGCATGTTCGAGGTATCGCGGATGTTCCGGCTGATTGTCGACGAGGTCGAGAAGACGCTCGCGCTCGTCGATCTTTCGATCGCCAAGCAATATGCCGGACTTGTCGCGGATGAGGCCGTGCGCGTCAAAATCTTCAAGGCGATCGAAGACGAATTCGCCCTGACGCGCGCGATGGTCCTGCGCGTCGCCGGCGGCGTCGAACTTGCGGATCGTTTCAAGGAATATCAGGCGCGGCTGTCGCATCGCCTGCAGACCATCAATGAGGTCAATCGCGAGCAGGTGGCGCTGCTTCGCCGGTTTCGCGAGGCGAAGGACGAAGCGGAGAAAGAGGCCGTCAAAGTGCCTCTGCTGCTGTCGATCAGCTGCGTCGCCGCCGGCTTAGGCGCCACAGGCTAATTCAACAGGAAGGGGAAATGATATGAGCTTCACTTTGATCGAGCAGGCGACGCCGCGTCTCCATCGCTCGGAACTTGCCGTGCCAGGCTCCGCGCCGGGCATGTTTGAAAAGGCCGCCCAGTCGAAGGCCGACCAGATCTTTTTGGATCTCGAAGACGCCGTCGCGCCCGACGACAAGGAACAGGCGCGCAAGAACATCATCCAGGGCCTCAACGACATCGACTGGGGCAAGAAGGTGATGACGCTGCGCATCAACGGTCTCGACACGCAATATTGCTATCGCGACGTCGTCGACGTTCTCGAGAACTGCCCGCGTCTCGACATCGTGCTGATCCCGAAGGTCGGCGTTCCGGCCGACGTCTATGCGATCGACATGATGATCACCCAGATCGAGCAGTTCAAAAAGCGCACCAAGCGGATCGGCATCGAAATCCTGATTGAGACCGCACTCGGCATGGCCAATGTCGAAGCCATCGCCCAGTCGTCGAAGCGTCTCGAAGCCATGTCCTTCGGCGTCGCCGACTATGCGGCGTCGACCCGCGCCCGCACCACCGTCATTGGCGGCGTCAATCCAGATTACGGCGTGCTCACCGACAAGGATGCGAGCGGCAATCGCGAATATTACTGGGCCGATCAGTGGCACGCGGCGCAGACGCGCATGATGGTCGCCTGCCGCGCGTATGGCTTGCGTCCGATCGACGGCCCCTTCGGCGACTTCGGCGATCCGGACGGCTATATCGCCGCCGCCAAGCGCGCCGCGGTGCTCGGCTATGAGGGCAAGTGGGCGATCCATCCTTCCCAGATCGAACTCGCCAATCAGGTCTTCACGCCGTCGGAAGCGGAAGTGAACAAGGCGCGCCGCATTCTCGACGCGATGGCCCAGGCCGCGAAGGACGGCAAGGGCGCGGTCTCGCTCGACGGCCGCCTGATCGACATCGCTTCGATCCGCATGGCCGAGGCGCTGATCGAAAAAGCCAACGCAATGGCGGCGTAAGAACGCGGAACGTTGGGCGCTCCCTTCTCCCACTTGTGGGAGAAGGTGGCCCGGCGGAGCCGGGCCGGATGAGGGCTATTGGATTGACCGATGCCTGCGCGGGTCTCGAAATCTCAAACCGACTTCGCGCGTAAACTTCGGCGCAATATGACCATTGCCGAAGAAATCCTGTGGCGGTCATTGCGCCGCTCGGGACTCGACGGGCTCAAGTTCCGCCGACAGGTTCCAATCGGTCGCTATGTCGTAGATTTTCTATGTGTCGAACATCGACTAATTATCGAACTCGACGGACCGCCACACGAGAAGGACGAACAAAAACGTCATGACGTTACGCGCGATGGATGGTTGCGCGCGCGGGGTTACCGGTTGCTGCGTTTTCAAATCGATCTTGTGATCGGTGGCGGCGATATTCCGCTTGATCGCATTCGTGAAGCCATTAGGACTGGCTCTTAGCAACCTCATGAACCCTCATCCGACCCCGCTTCGCGGGGCCACCTTCTCCCGCAAGCGGGAGAAGGGAGAACTAGCAATTGTGAACGGACTTCTCATGTCTCAAGACCACCGCCAGCTTCTTCGCGCCATGTTCGACGCCGCCGTCGGCGCCGCGTCGCCTGCCGAATGCCTGCCGCCGCATCTTGCGAAGATCGCGCCGCCGAAGGGACGCACGATCGTCGTCGGCGCCGGCAAGGCCGCGGCCTCAATGGCGGCGGCGGTCGAAGCGCATTGGAAAGCCCCGCTCGAAGGCCTCGTCGTCACCCGCTATGAGCATGGCGCGCCGACGAAGCAGATCGAGGTCATCGAAGCTTCGCATCCCGTGCCGGACGCCGCCGGGCGCGAAGCGGCCAAGCGCATTTTGCAGAAAGTGCAGGGGCTCTCCGAAGACGATCTCGTCCTGGCGCTGATTTCCGGCGGCGGTTCGGCGCTGATGGCGCTGCCCGCCGATGGCGTCACGCTTGAAGAAAAGCAGGCGGTGAACAAGGCGCTCCTAAAGAGCGGCGCGAATATTTCCGAGATGAATTGCGTGCGCAAGCATCTCTCGGCGATCAAGGGCGGGCGTCTTGCGCGCGCCGCCGCGCCGGCGCGCGTCGTGGCGCTGATGATTTCCGACGTGCCGAATGACGATCTTTCGGTGATCGCTTCCGGCCCCACGGTTCCCGATCCGACGACGCGCGAAGACGCGCTCGCCGTCATCGCCAAATATAAGATCGACGCCCCGGCCGCTGTGCTTGCGCATCTGCAAAAGGCGGAATGCGAAACGCCCAAGCCCGGCGACGCCATCTTTGAAAAGGTGCAGAACATTCTCATCGCCACGCCGCAAGGTTCGCTCGACGCGGCCGCGGCGGTCGCCAAGGCTTCCGGGTTCACGCCCTGCATTCTCGGCGATCTTGAAGGCGAGTCGCGCGACGTGGCGCTGGTGCATGCCGGGATCGCGAAGCAGATCGCGCTTCACGGCCAGCCCTTCGAGCCGCCGGTCGCGATCATCTCGGGCGGCGAGACGACGGTCACCGTGCGCGGCAAGGGACGCGGCGGACGCGACGCCGAATTCTTGCTGGGTCTGACGCTCGCGCTCGAAGGCTTTGGCGGCGTGGCGGCGATCGCCTGCGACACCGACGGCATCGACGGCAGCGAAGACAACGCCGGCGCGATCATGACGGCGGATTCCTTTGAGCGGGCGAAACAGGCCGGCGTCGATCTGAAGGCGCTGTTCGCCAATAATGACGCCTATACAGCCTTCGAGCAGCTCGGCGATCTCGTCGTGACCAAGCCGACGCGCACCAATGTCAACGATTTTCGTGCGATATTGGTGCCGAAGCGGGTGTGAGGACGCATCGGGCCGAATGTCATTCCCGACGCGCGCGAAGCGCGCGATCGGGAATCCAGAAAGAACCAATCTTTCGCGACGTTGCTCTAGATTCCCGGTCAGGCCTTCGGCCTGCCGGGAATGACACGGTCCAAGCAAACGGATATCCGGATTTCCTATGGCTCAGCGAACCTTCTCGGCGAGCCAGATTTTGATCAGCGACTGATAGGGAACGTCGCGCTTATTGGCCGCGATCTTGATCTGCTCGAGAAGACTGACCGGAAGTCGCAGCGAAATCGACGTCGTCGAAGGTTTGAGATTGGGCAGACGAACGCGCTTCGCCTTGCTCCAGTCGACATGTTCAGCTGAATCGTGGCTTTCCCAATAGGCGCGTTCCTCCGCTTCCGATGCGAAGGCCGGCAGAGGCTTAGTCGTTTTGCTCATAGGTGCTAACATAGCGAGCGAACTTACTATCCTAGTAATACATTCATAAACTACTAGGATTGAAATTTATCCGGCTTTCCACCAAATCCGAACCACAATTTTTTTTTGGAGAGCTTCGATGACGGAAATGACCATACTCAAGGCTCGCGACGGAGTGACGCTAAGAAAATACCTGCTTCGAGACGGAAAAGGAGACATCGTTTCCGAACATTACTGCATTTCTGCTGTCCATACTCCTGAATATTGGGACTATGATAGCTTAAAGGAAGCCTTAGACAGATTCGATGATTTAGTTGGCCGAAGCGCAAGCGGCGAGAGGAAGCCATGTGAATATACTTGTCACCGACATCCGAGGTGTAGGAGCGTTGCATCGTGGGGGCATCCGCCCTAAAGGAACGCCATGAACAAGCCTTTAAGCCCGCAACCTTACGATCCGCGCGGCGCGGCGGAGATGTTTGAACGCTATCGCCGCGAAGATTCGCCAAAGCCGAAGCAGTGGAACGATACGCTCGACCTCATTCTCGCGCATCGTTCGCATCGCAATTTCCTGCATGAGCCGCTGCCCGAGGGCGCTCTGGAAACGATCGTCGCCGCTGCGCAATCGGCGTCGACATCATCCAATCTCCAAGTCTGGAGCGTCGTCGCCGTCGAGGATCAGGCGCGCAAGACCCGCCTCGCCGATCTCGCCGGCGGACAGAAGCATATCCGCGACTGTCCGCTGTTCCTTGTCTGGCTCTGCGATCTCGCGCGGCTGGAAAACCTCGGGCGCGAGAAGGGGCGCGACGCGGCGGCGCTGCCTTATCTCGAAATCTTTCTCACCGGCGTCGTCGACGCCGCGCTCGCCGCGCAGAACGCCGTCACCGCGCTTGAATCGATCGGTCTCGGCTGCTGCTATATCGGCGCCATGCGCAATAAGCCGCAAGAGGTCGCCAAGGAACTGAACTTGCCGCCGAACGTCTTCGCCGTATTCGGCATGGCGGTCGGCGTTCCCGATCCGGCGGCCAACGCCGCGGTCAAACCGCGACTTGGACAAGGCGCCGTCCTTCATCGCGAGCAATATGAATGGGGCGACGCCCAGCGCGAGGCGATCGAGACGCTCGACGCGAAGTTCAAGGACTTCCAAAAAGAGCAGGGGCTGCCGGATCAGGGCTGGATTCGCCAGGCGCTGTCGCGGGTGCGTGGAACGGAGTCGCTGAGCGGACGCGACCGCATTCGCGAGGCTTTGAATGCGATGGGCTTCGCCCTTAAGTAAGCGGCGACAAAGGGGCAGGCTTATGGAAGCTCATGTGACGAACGCCTATTCGGGCGAGATTTTCGATCTCTGGGACACCTACAAGAAAGTCGTCGTCAAGGATTTGATGTTCCACGCCGCGCTCAGCGCGGATGTCGAGCGCGCCTTGCGCGCGCGCTTTCAAGGCGGCGACTTTTCTTTGCTCGATCTGGGTTGCGGCGACGCGCAAGTTTTTGCGCCGATCCTGCATCGCATACCGCCGTCGAGCTACAAGGGCGTCGATCTATCCGATACGGCGCTGGCGCTCGCGGCCGAGAATCTCAAATCGCTGCCATGCCCTGTACAGCTCGGGCATGGCGACATGCTGTCGGCGCTTTCCGACGGCGGCGCCTACGACGTCATACACAGCAGTTTCGTGCTGCATCACCTCGCGACCGAGGACAAGGCTGAGTTCTTCCGCCGCGCGGCGCTGGCGCTCGCGCCCGACGGCCTGTTGCTGCTCGTCGACACCATGCGCGAAGAGGACGAAACCCGCGAAGACTATCTGAAACATTATTTCGATTGGATCGAGAAGGATTGGGACGGGCTTTCGCGCGCCGAAAAGGACGCGGTTTACGAACATGTCTCAACCAGCGACTATCCGGAGCCATTGTCGCTCTTGGAGCGGCAGGCGCGCGAGGCCGGCCTCAAGCGCTTGGCCGCCGATGCACCGCATCGCTGGCATCATCTGATGCGCTTCGAGCGGGCCTAGCCGATGCCGGAAGCGGCGGTCGCAGCCGCACAGGAGTCGCGCACGCCGCAAAAGATCGACGCCGACCGCGTCGTCGCGAAGGCGGCGCGGCGACTGGTCCCCTTTCTCGTCACGGCATTTATCGTCGCCTATCTCGACCGCGTGAACATCGGCTTCGCGGCGCTGACCATGAATGGCGAACTTGGTTTCACGCCGGAATTCTTCGGCTGGGGCGCCGGCATTTTTTTTGTCGGCTATTGCCTGTTCGAAGCGCCGAGCAATTACATCATGCACCGCGTCGGCGCGCGCATCTGGATCGCGCGGATCATGGTCAGCTGGGGCCTGGTTTCGGCGCTTACCGCCTTCATTTGGAACGAGGCGAGCTTCGTTGTTCTGCGGCTGCTGCTCGGCGTGATGGCAGCGGGTTTCGCGCCGGGCGTCATTCTCTATCTCACCTATTGGATTCCCGCCGCGCAACGCGCGCGCGTGCTTGCCGGATTTCT